>JADFZT010000006.1:25818-95611 GCA_015232395.1 Magnetococcales bacterium
AATCGTGGTGTAAGCCCCGGCCCCGGTGCGCTCCATCTGGCCATTGGCGGAAAAATCACCATCCATCACCGCCCCGGCACCCGCCACGTTGGTCGCATCGGTCACATCCGCTGCCGACTCGATGGTATCGAGTTTGAGACCATCTACCGAAGGATCCCGGCCATCCACCAGACCATCCTTCACCAACACCCCATCGATGGTCACACCGGTAGCCGGGGTGTTTTCAGCGATGGTATCGGTCGAAACAGAGGTAAAAGTGGGATTGGGAGAAACCCCAACGCTGTTACCACCCCCATCCACCAGGGTGTCAGCGTCTGGAAGGGGAACCAGTTGTCCATCCTGAACCACAACAACCACGCGATCTGCCATAACAGTACTCCAAACGAGAAGGTTTTTTGGAAAGTTCCCCAGGAGTATGGGGCAGGAAGTCTAATGGTTATAAAGATGAAGGGCGACAGCAGGAAAAAATGAGGACTGTTTTTGAAACGAAAGATTACCCGGGTTACCGGATAACGCCTTGAGCGTTCATAAAGAGAGCGAACCACTTGCTTTCCACTGGGTTGACCAGGATTTTGTAGTGGCTGTGTTCCCGTTTACCCTTTGGAATAGAGGGCTATCTGCTTTGCCCCTATTTTCGACCCAAGGCTCGCGGAGCTTGTGATCGGTGCGGCAACAGAGCGTGGCTTATGATAACATTCAATCGACCCTCCCCGGACGCTCCCAATGGAATAGCTGGGGTTTTAGCCTCTCTGCTGTTCAGGATGACGAACATGCCTGTCGCCAGACTGATCATCGCCCTCTGGGCCACCCTGTTTTTCTCGATGACACCAGCAGGGGCGCATCACATTTTGGGGCGCCCCTCCTACAGCCTGAACAGCGAACCCAACACCCCGCCATCGATGCAGCTGGAGACCCGGATCGGCGATTATCTGGTCACCCTCATGGCCTTTCCCGCCTTTCCCCAGGCGGGGGAGGAGAGCTGGGTCAAATTATCCGCCACCCACCTGGATCACGGCGAGCCGTTCCTGGGGAGAGTCATTTTTTCGATACGGGATGATCTGTTGTTGGGTGGACATTCAGAAAAGTTGGGGGAGCAGAGGCCAGTAGACGGCATTTACCGGCAAGGGGTGCTCCTTTCCCAAGAGGGAAATTATGTGGTGACCGCCCGGTTTGAGGACAACGGAGAACCCTATACCATCGAGATGCCCCTGCGTATCGGCCAGCCCTTGCAGAGCCTGCCCCTGCTCCTGGCTGGAGGGGGAATTGGCCTGATACTCCTGGCTCTCGCCTGGCGCAAACAACATCTCCGCAAAATCAGACAAAAAAAGATCGATCAGCCCCCCCAGGTGACCGATGCCTGAGTCTGGGGGGATCCTGATACGGACACACCCCCCTGGAGTCCCTTGGGATGCCTGAGCCACCCCCCTCGCCCACGGCCTCCATCCTCCCCGAGACCATTGCAACCCTCTGCCTGCCCGGTGGTGAAGAGGCGATGATCCATCCCGGCCTACCCTCAGAGTGGATCGCAGCGGCTGTGGTTGGCCTCCTGCTGATGGGATGGATGGCAGGGCGTGGCGATCCCCGTTCCAGCCCCAAAAACACCCCCGGGCCCTCTCTACACAAGGTGCCATTGGTGAGGGGGATGATCCGCTTTTTTTACCGCTCCCCCTGGCCGCTGGTCACTTTGAAGATTATTTTGGTGGCTCTGTTTTTGTTGGTTATTTTGAGCGGCTTGTGGGGCACACCGCTGCCCGAACGCAACCTGGCCACCACCCTCACCTGGACCATTTGGTGGAGCTTGGTGGTGGTCTCGGTGCTGTTTGTGGGGACGGCGTGGTGCTCGGTCTGCCCGTGGGACACCCTGGCAGGATGGCTGGTACGACAACGCCTGTGGCAACGGGATCCCGACCCGGCTGGTTTTGATCTGAAACTCCCCCGGATCATGCGCACGGTGTGGCCCGCTTTGGGGATGTTGATTGGGCTGACCTGGTTGGAGTTGGGGGCGGGCGTAACCACCTCCCCTGTCGCCACCGCCTCCCTGGCGCTCATCATGGTGGTGCTGGCCACCCTCTCTCTGGCTGTTTTTCAGCGCAAATCCTTCTGCCGCTATCTCTGTCCGGTGGGGCGGACATTGGGTTTTTATGCCCAGCTGGCTCCAGTGGAGCTGCGTCCCATCGAGCAAAAAAAGTGTGACGAATGCACCTCTCTCGCCTGTTATAACGGCTCCAAAACCATCGAGGCCTGCCCCACCTTTCTCACCATGGGACGCTTCAGCCAAAACACCTATTGCACCTCGTGTGGGGCGTGTCTGATGAGTTGCCCCGACCATAACATCTCCTGGCGTCTGCGCCCCATGGCCACCGAAGCCCGGCAGCATGCCCGACCCCATTGGGACGAGGCGTGGTTTATGCTGGGATTGTTGGCGCTGACCTCCTTTCACGGCGTCACCATGCTGCCCCAGTGGGAGTCAATCCTCCGGTGGCTGGCTCGATGGATAGGGGATTCGGGACAGCTGTTGATCAGCTTTAGCATCGGCATGGCAGTATGCCTGCTGGTTCCAGCGATACTCTACGGCTTGGTGGTGGCGGTGACCCGGCAGATATCCAAGGGGGTGGCTGGTGGATATCGTCGCCTGTTTGCCACCCTCTCGTTTGCCACCCTGCCGGTCGCCTTCAGCTATCACCTGGCCCACAATTTGAGCCATTTTTCCCGGGAAGGGCGGGGGTTTTGGGGGATTATTTTTAACCCCCTGGGGCGTGACACCCTCCCGATGACCATCTGGGAAAAACATCTGCGCATGCTGGATCCCATTATGCCGGTCTCGGTACTCCACGGTTTGCAGGTTGGGTTGATGGTTTTGGGCTTTGGGTTGGCGGTGCGGATTTTGCGCAGTCGGGGAGCGGGAGAGGCTGGTGAAGGTATTCGGGGCTGGGGGCTGCTGCCGATGTGGCTCTTTTTGGGGGGGGTGAGCGGGTTTAATCTGTGGCTGTTGGGGCAGGATATGGCGATGCGGTTGTGATGGGGTTTTAGTTACCTTTAAAGATTTTAAGTCAAAGTCGTGGGCTCTGCCCACACCCGGCAGGGAGATAATCTCCCTGCACCCGTATTAATAAAATCAACTGCTAAGGTTTGAATTTTTCACAGCTATCTTTGGAAATCTTGAAAATATCATGTATTTGGCACCAACCGGTGTTCGCTCTTACCGAGCCCAATCCGGAGGAGAGAATATTCAAACCCGGCAGCATCTTTTCCAGCGCCAACGCCTCCCCGACAAAATAGCGACATGTGGCACATTTGTCCCCACTGGAATCGGTCACATCTTGGACCAATAGTCGCCAAACACATGCACCGAGAGAATATAGCCGGCGATGACGTTGACAATGACGCCGATGGTAAAAGCGGTGAAAGATTGGGCGTTGACCGCTTTCAACTCCCGAAACCGGGTGGTGAGGCCAATGGAGAGGAAGCAAAAGATAAATGCCCAACCCCGAAAAGCACCGATAGGTGCCAACAGATTGGGTTTGACGGTGGCTTCAAATTCCGCCGTGGAATAACCGCTCGTCACCAGCGTCACCAGAATCGAAGCCGCAAAAAAACCCAAGACAAATTTAGGAAACCGCTTCCAAATCTCCCCCCCATCCAGCCGAGCCCCTTTACTGGGAGCATTCCAAACGGTGATGGCGATGAAAGCCCACACCAGGCTCCAGATCCCGATCCAGATATCCCGCCCGATCACCTTCATCAGGGTGAAGGATTTGATCGCCGCTTCCTCGTTACCCGCCATCTTGCCGTAGGAGCTGGCTGCTGCGAATCCAGCGGCATCGGCAAACTCCGAGGTACCAATCCACGCCCCGGCCACCCCTGGGGAGAGCCCCAAGGATTGGGAGATGAAGGGGAGCGCCACGATCATCACCAACGCCCACCCCACCACCAGGGTGACCGACGTGTAGAGGTGTTCCTTCTTGGCCCCCACCGCCGCCGCAATGGCCATGGAAGCCGAAACCCCGCACACCGATCCCCCGACACTCATCACCGCCGCCAACCTGCGATCCAGAGCAAACCAGCGGGTGGCGGTATAGTAGATGGTGAGACAACTCAACAGAGAAATAAAGGTTGCCTGACCAATCGCCACCGGCCCCGCCGTCAGCACCAGGGTGATGGGAAAGGTGGCCCCCAATAGCACGATGCCAAACTTGACGTAATATTCCACCCGACAAGCCGCGTGCATCCATTCCGGGAGCTGAAAGACGTTAGCCAGCACCAACCCCACAATCAGGGCAACCAGGGGGGGTTCCAGATTAAAATGGGCGGCGTTTTCCCAACCGCTTACCGAAAAAATGGCGATGGATAGAAGATAAAGAAACAGGAAGCTCGGGAAAAACCGACCAAACCCCAGCCCCATCACCCGGCAGGAGACCCCAAAGAGCAGAATCCAGACGATAAACTGGCGAAAATAGAGGTGGCCGTTCTCCCCAAAGTGGGCGAAAAGTTCCCCCAAATTTTGCCACTTGAGCCCCCCCGGATGGATCGCCAGGGCCTTGAGCAACGACCCCTCCCCGGAAAAGGTGGCCAGATCCACCACCACCAGCCCCAACCCCAACCAGATCGCCCACCAATCCTCTTTAAGGAAATAGTCGCTGATTTCAAGCTGTGGCGGTGCGTTGGCCAAAATCGGCGCACTGCCATCCCGAAGCGGCACCCGGGAAAGCCCAGTCGCCAGAGCCAGCCCACCCCACAGAATCGCCACCAGGGGAATCACCCCACGCAACAGCTCCATGGTGGGATACCACCAGGCAAACAAGCTCCACACCCCCAAAGCCAAAATCGAAATTCCCAGGAAAATACTGAACATCCACCCATTCCACAGAATGAAAAGCCGAAACCCGACAAAACACGATCACGTCACGCAAGATACTGAATTGTGCAACGAAACCCCAAAACACACCAGGGATTGGTCATCCATACACCACTTACCAGCCTGATCAACCCGAACCGGTTTCCATTTTCTCCTCAACGGCATGGGTGCTCAAAAACAGGCCATCTGGGTCGATATATGGAATTTTTTTCAGTATATTTCTTTATTAAAGGAACCATTTAGCTCATTCTATTCCCAAAAGGGGAGAGAGTGTGGATGACCACCATCAAAAAAATAGGCCGCCAAAACGTCAAAATCCACGTAGGTGATCACAATCCACCCCATGTCCATATTGTCGGCGGCCCAGTCTCCCTGATGGTCATTCTCACTCCTTTTGAAATAATCGGCATCGGTAGGAACGAGGCCTCTGAAGCGCTCAAGTGGGTCAAGACCAACAGAGAATACCTGCTTGCCAAGTGGGAGGAAATCAATGCCCAGTGAAAATTTAGACCCCCATATCGCCCTACACGCATCCCCCATGCGACTGACCTATGCCAAAGCGCTGGAGGGAGACCACTCCCTGGCGCTCTCCTGGGAAAACGGTGAGCGTGGGGTGATCCGGATGGGGGCATGGATCAAAGCCACCAAAGAGGTAGAGCCGCTTCTTGATCCAGAATTTTTCAGCAAATGCGCCATCATCGACGACGGCTGGTCCCTGGGATGGCCGGGGGATATTTCCATGGGTTGGGACCAGCTCTATATTTTGGCAGTTGAACAGCACGCATTAAGATCCCAATCGATGAGTGGCGATCAATTCCGCGCTTGGCTCAGTCGAAACGGGTTAAATCAAAACCGGGCCGCCCAACACCTCGGCATGACCTCAAAAAGCATCAATAACTATGCCATGGGACATACCAAAATACCCCGCACGGTACAGCTCGCCTGTCTGGCTATCGATGCGGGCTTGGTACCGATTTCCTGATGCAAGGAAAAGGGGGGAAAGTTAACGAATGGCCGAAGAGGAAGAGAGCGGCTGCACTTGGCGAAATTGGGATCCAGAGGATTTAAGCAGGGCAGCCACTCGATCCGCCACTTCAGAGCCTTGGGAGATGCAGGCTCGAACCGAGACGCCGTGGAGATAGTTGCCGGTGAGAAAAATACCAGGGAGGGATTTCAGGGATTCGTCGATCCCTTTGAGGAAGAGTTGGTGGCCGATGTCATAACGGGGAAGAGCGCGATCATGGCGGATCACCTGGGCAAGTGTAGGTTCCCCTTTGAGTCCGACCAGACGTTTGAGATCCTGCTGGCTGCGAGCAAGCAATTCTTCATCGGATCGATCCAACACCCCCGGATCCCGCGCGCCACCCATATAGTTCATAAAGAGCGCCTGCCCCTGGGGAGCCCGATGCGCAAAGAGGGTGGCAGGCCACAAGGATCCCACCACCTTGAACTCAGACTCCCGTTTCGGAATCAAGCAGCCGATGCCATCCAGGTCGTGGTCAATATTTTCCCGGGGGAAACCCAGATAGGTAACCGCCATGGGGGAGTAGGCCCGGCCAGAAAGAAGCAGGTGCAGGGAGCTGGAAAGGGATTGCAGCAAGCGTCCGGCATCCCCGGCAGGCGTCGCCACCACCACCGCATCCCCGTCAACGGTTTTGGACACCCCATCCTGAACATAAGAGACCGTCCAGCGGGTTCCCTGCCGCTCCACCCCGGCCACCCCACAACCGCTCTGAAATCCCTCGCCCAACTGTTGAGCCACCCGACCCGGCAGCGCAGCCATCCCCTCCTTGAAGGAAAAAACCCGCGCCTGGCAGGAAGAGGTCCGAATCCCCTTCACCTTGCGTACCATGGCCCCTTTCAGGATGGAGCCAAACTCATCCTCCAGTGCGCCAAACTGGATGAAGGTGGAACGCAAACAGGCCTGCTCCCCATCTCCAGCCAGAGTACCCGAAACATAAGGCTCAATCGCCCGCTCATACACCTCCCGACCAAATCGGCGGCTGATAAACTGCGCCACCGTCTCCCCTTCCCCACCCCCCCGGGGAATGAAAGGCTCCATCAGCAGGCGGAGCTTGGCTTTGAAGGAGAGCAGATTGGTGGTGAGAAATCCAGCCGGGGTAACCGGCACAGAGGTGGGCTTGCCATCCTTCACCAGATAGCGGCGCTTGGCGGCCTCCTGGCGAAAAACCATCTCGGAGGAGAGACCCAGGGTTTGGCAGAAAAAATCGACTTCAGGGAGAAAATTGAACACGCAGGTGGCCGCATGTTCCAGGAGAAACCCGGACTCTCTACGGCTTTGGATGAGCCCACCCGGACGGTGTGCCCGCTCCAGGACCACAACATCGATCCCTTTTTGCTTGAGCCAGAAGGCGGTGGTTAACCCGGACACCCCGCCGCCAATCACAATAACGCGATTGGCGTGCAGGGTGGTGGGGGTAATCACGGATAGATTCCTTGATCAGGAAACGTTTTGAGAAAAACAGGGCCGACTAAACGACAACATCAACCCTCAGACTTTTTGGACTGGGCACTCTTGAGCCACCACAACTCACCGGCACCAATCAACAGTGCCACCAGCAGAGCGACTATCAGAGGCTTGGAGCCCGATTTGGGTACCAGCAGCATCCAATACCAGGTGGACAAGGTGTGCTTGGAAGCGGTTTCGCTGTTGGATCCATCCCAGGCGGAAAAGGCGATGGGAATAAAGCGGCCCTTTTCGATCTGGAGATCGTTGGCATCGTCGGTCATCAGAGGCCGGGTCATCAGCACCCGCCAGGTACCATTGCTGTAGCTCCCCTTGGCGGTCAGGCCCACACCAGCGGCATCCCGGGGTTCCATATTACCGAACCCGGTGGCGTTGGCATATTGGACGGTTTCATGCGCCTCGGTGGTGCCACTCTTCCACATCCACAGGTTGACCGGGTTGCTGGGATCCCCCATGCCGAAGTAGGGCTTTTCCATCCCTTCCGGAATGGTAATCGGCAGCTGGACCGCGATGGCATCCTCAAAGAGTTCCTCATCGGCGATGGAGATAGCGGTCTCATCACCGGGTATGGATTTGGTACGGTCGTCCCACTCAAGGAGCATCGCCAGGTTTTCATCGTCAAACATCGCCCGCACCGAAACGGAATCGTTGCTGTGGGTAAAAAACCGCTCTTTGGCGATAATCTGGGGCAGCATGAAGAAGGTGTTGGGCTCGATGGCATCCCACCTGGGATCGTTGGTCTCGGTGGGAAGCTCACCCTCCACTCTGTTGACCTGAATCACGGTCTTATCAGCATTGGGCGCATGCCCGGTTGCTGTCAGGGAAGAGGCATAGTTGGCAACATGCCAGATCTCTTCGCTGGAAAGCTTTTTCTTACTGGCCGGATCGGCAAACGACGGCATCTGCGTGCCAGGAATACCGGTCACCACCCGGGTATAGATATCCTTGGGATCGGTGGATCCCCGGAAGGTCCAGGGCTTGGTGAGATTCCGGGGCCAGGTGCGCTCGCCGTTATCCCCTTTCAGCTTTTTGATGGCGTCCCCTTTGCCCTTCGTGCCATGACACTCGGCGCACAGATCAATAAAGATCTCCTTGCCCTTGGCGAGACTCTCGGGGGAGGATTGTACCTGCTTGCCGTAATCCACCTGGGTTTCCGGGGTCTCTTCTTCATACCCGGCAAAGGTTTTGATATAGGCCGTCAGATCCCACATATCCTGCTCGGAGACGATGTCGGACCAGCCGGGCATGTGGGTGCCGGGCATGCCGTCCTTGATCATCCGATAGATATCTTCATCGTTGGGGACCATGTCGTCGAGACCGGTGGTCTTGATCTTATACATGCCACCGGTAAAATCCCTGGGCGGCGGGTTCATTCTTTCCGCGCCGGGTCCATATCCATCCCCCTCTTCGCCGTGACACCATACACAGCGTTTGGCATAAACTTCAGCCCCGTTGTCGGCATTACCCGGTTTGGCGTTGGCCGGGCTGGCGATAAAGGCCCCGACAAAGACGGCCAGCAGTGTCCGTTTAATCATGTGCCTGGTCCCCATCTTATTCGTGACCCCAAGATCTGGGCTGTTGTCCGGTGTAGTCATACAGGAACAAAATCACCTTCCAAATTTCATCCTCGGTCAGGAAGTCCTGCCAGATCGGCATGGATGAAATCCAGGGAGCGGCCTCCTTGGGCAAGCCCGGGCCACCAGTGGCGATCCGCCAGAAAAGAAACGACTCCTGGAGCTGGGCGATGGTGCCCACATCCTGGAAGTTGAGCGGAACGGGATTGAGCGCAGGGGCATAAGGCCCTTTACCATCCAGCTTGTCTCCGTGGCAAAACTGGCAGTTTTGGATGTAGACCGCACCGCCTTCGTAGACCAGCTCCTTGAATTTTTCCGGATCCTCCTTTTCAAACTTGCGATAAGGATTTTCCAGAGTGGCCAGGTTGTAGCGCTTGCCATAGGCCTTGACGGCGCTGGGAGGAGCCGGATGGATGGAACGCAGCTCCACCGGAGCCTCAAAGCTGGGCAACATTTTGCCGTAAGCGTAGTAACCGGCGGCCAGTGGTACCAGCAGGAAGACGATGTAGCGCATCACCTTCTTGGAGGGATCCTCCACCAGGGCCACGATGGGGGCGACCAGTTCCCGGGTCCCCTCCTCGGTGAAGGTGTAGACAGTGAACACCCCGGCCACCACGAAAAACATATACATGGTGAGCAGACTTGCGGGGATCAGCTGGCCCAGTAGGACATCGAACACCAGGATAAAGCCGTAATAAATGCCGACAGTGACCAGTACGGCTTCCAGTAGCTTGGGTATCTTCATTGTATCGGTGCCTTCCCTTACCTATTTCAGACCGGCCAGGTAATCCACGAGCAGATCCAACTCCACGGCGTAGAGCTGCTCACCGTAATCCGGGGGCATCATGTCAGCCTCAAACCCTTCGGCCACATCGGCGTTGGGATCCATGATCGCCCGCCGGAGGTAAGCCTTGTCCACCTTGCCTCCAATTGCCCTGAGATCCGGACCCATGTCCCCTTCCCCATCAGCCACCAAGTGACACATGCCACACTGGAGCCCTTCGAGCACCTCTTCGGCACTGGTCCACACTTCACGGGTTTCGGCCTCTTCTTCCTCTTCTTCCTCGTCGGCGCTCATGTCGGGAATCTCAACGGTCACTTCCATGCCGTTGGAGTCCTGCATATAGGCGATCGTCGCGAGAATTTCAGGTTCGGAAAGGCCGATGGAGCCCCCGGAAACGTCGGGCATGGGGCTGACGGTATCGTTGGTACCCGCTTTGCCGAATCCCGCCACCACGTAGGCGGAAGGATCGACCAGGGATTCCATCAGATAGCCCTCTGCGTCGGAAGCTTCTCCGGCATAGCGGCTATCCGCCAGCCGCTCTCCGACAGCACTCCCCAATTTTTCCAACATGGGTGCGCGGCCCAACTCGTTATGGCAAAGCTTACAGGTACCCTTGCCGTTGACAGTTCGCTCACCCAGAGCAATAAAGCCGTCCATATCCATGGCCGTGAGGTCGATCTTTTCCTCTACCGGCGGGGGGGCCGGCGTGATCTGGGGAATTCCAAAATTGGAATACCCCCCAAACATACCGATGACGAACAGGCTGAAGGCCGCTACTTGCAGGAATATTTTCATGGTTCCCTAGGTCCTCCAGTAACCGGTGACGGGGGTCTTCCTGCCACTGACCGTAGCCAGCCAGAAGACAAAAATGACCATGGCCATAAAGATGATAGTGCCCACCGAAACCACGTTGGCGGCATATCCCAGGGTCGGCGTGAATGCGTCCGGCGAGTTATCCCGCATGATGTCCACCACATGCCAGTGCTGACGGATACCGGAGCGGATATACCCCATGAGACCCATGAGCCAGGTGAAGGAGACCGCGAGCAGGAAGAGGGCATATTGACTTCGTCCCGATACCCGACCCCATTTCAGCGGTGCCACCTCCTTGGCGCCTTTATACATGAAGCTGTCGATCACCCCGCTGGCCACCAGCACCACGAGGGTGGTCAGCACCTGGGGAATGGAGGCCGCCACCTTATAGACCGTGTTGGTGAAGTAGCCGTAGTAGATGCCCAGGATCAGAATATTGATGATACCGGCGGTAAAGAGGGCAAACTGGGCGGCATTACCCGCCTTGACCCATGACACCACCGGCGTCTTGTTGGCTCGGCGATAGACCAGGAACGACAGTGCTGTGAAGAGAATCATGATGTTCACAGCGGTGTTTTTGGCAGGCATGATGCCCAGCGGCCCCAGATATTTATGGTAGGGTCCACCCAAAGCCTGTAGTTCCTGATTGGTCAGCACCAATGTGTGCGGCGTAAACCAGACCAGGAAGGCCCCGACAATCACGGCAGCGAAATACTTGATATACTTGTTGTATCTCACCGCCCCATCGCTTCGTCCCATGCCACACCAGAGATAATAGTTGGCCGAGAGAAACAGCGTGCCGATCAACACCGCCTGGATGATGAAGAGCCAAGCAAAGACGCCACCCATCAGGGTGATACCCATCTGTTGGCTGTAGGCGTAGATTTCAGCCGTCAGATAGTAGCCCGCGAAGGGGAGCGGCAGCAGCGCGCTGATAGCGATAAAGTTGGCGGTATAGCCCATCCAGTCATAATGCGCCTTCTCCTCTTTGGTGCGGGAGGAGAGAAACTTGAAGGCGGCATAAGCCCCCACCACCGATCCACCGTAGGCCACATTGGCCACCACCCGGTGAAGGTTGATGGGATTCCAGAGGAAGTTGTGCATCGCAGCCCAGGTATCCCCGGAAAAGGTCCCGGAAGCATCCACCCCGGCCGGACTCATCATGAAGGTGAGCCAGGAGTTGGCGAGCAGCATCAGGACGGTACCGACGGCGTTCAGGAGCAGGCCCAGGGTGAGATGCACCCATTTTTTAAAGCCGCCCTGGAGCCATTTCCAGCCATAGTAGTAGATGTAAAGACAAGCGCTCTCAGCGAAAAAGAGCAGCGCATAGTAGAACATCGACTCCTTGAAGATGGTGGTCAGGTAGAGCATCAAATCGGGATAAAAGACCAGAAGGGAGAGGGTCAGAAAACCACCCAGAATCGCTGTCAGGGAGTAGGCTGTGATGGAGACCTTGATAAACTCATAGGCCATGTTGTCATAGCGCTGATCCCGGGTCTTCATGCCGATGGCTTCGATGATGAAGACAAAGATGGGCACGGCCAGAACAAAAGCGGCAAACCAGAGATGAAGCTGGGCCACCAGCCACACCACGACCCGGCCATTGACCCCGGCGATCTGGGGATAATCCTTGGCGGTGAGTTTGGGTGCCGGGCCGTAAAGGGGCTCTTCTTCCACCAGCTCCTCAGCAGCCTCTTCAGCCGGAGCAGCCTCTTCAGCGACAGCCTCCTCAGACTCAGCGGCCTCTTCCACATCGGCATCCGCTGCCACCTCTTCAGCTGAAGTATCCGGCTCAGCGTCGGCGACTTCCGCCACGGCCGCGATCACCTCTGGCGCCTCTTCAGCCACAGGAGCCGCATCAGCTGCCGTCTCGGCGGCCTCAACAGCCGCTTCCACCGTAGCGGAGATCTCAGAAGCAGCCTCTTCGACAGCCGTTACCGCCGTTTCCTGTACGGTTTCGACCGCCGCAACAGGCTCGGCCACCAACGCAGCGGGCGCCTCAATCACACCCGCCACCTCGGGAACCGCCGGTATGGCCACCGGGGCATCCGGGAGAGCTGCTTCGACAGCTTCGGTCACCGCAGTAGCCGGAGCTGATTCGACAGCGTCCTTGGCGGCAGCCAGGGGATCAGCCATCACCGGCATGGCCAAAATTTCAGCCGGTAGACCCGGATCCTCAGCCACGGCTGTGGCTGATGTATCAGCGGTTGCCAGGGGATCGGCCATCACCGGCATGGCCAAAATTTCAGCCGGTAGACCCGGATCCTCACCGGAGTCCGCCCGGGCCAGGGAACCGCCCCATGCCGTCGGACCAAAATTGATGATCATGAGGGCCAGGACCCAAACCCCGATCACCCATCCTGCTTTTGCGGAAAAACGCGGCCTCATTGTCGCTCCTATCAAGCCCATCCGAGGGGTCCTTTATTGGTGAAAGAACAGGGAGATGCCCTGAAGATTCATCATGAGCAGGTCCAAAAGAAAAAAGGCGACGCCAAAAACACCCAGCCCCGCACCATAGGGAATAAGAAATTCCTTGTACCGTTCAATAATCGCTTTCACGGCCCGACTCTCCCACACTCAAAGGAACCAGATAAAAAACAGGATCACCCCAATCAGGACCGTGGTGAAAAGAGCCGGTCCGGCCAAGGGGTATTTGTCAATTCCCGTAGGTTGGTCACTCATTTGTCTCTCCCCCTCCCCACTTGAGGGGAGGTCAGGCCACACCACCATGGGGGGTGATGCGGCCCATTCACGAAAATGCCAAGGTTACGGCTGGATCAGCCTTACTTGCCCTTGCAGTTACACATCACACGCAGATAGGCCACCAACCCTTCGGTCTCTGCATCGGTAATGGTCTGGGACCAGGGGGGCATGATGGGGGATTTGCTCACAGCAGGCCCGCCATCCTTGATCACGTTGCGCATGTCGTCGTCGGTGAGCTTGCTCATCTCGGCGCCGTTGGTAAAGTTGCGCGGGGTTACCGGCATATCCTTGGTAACGTTGGGTCCGTCTCCCTTACCGGTGGCTCCGTGGCACTGGGCACAATAGAACTGATAGACCTGTTCGCTATCTTCAGCCCGAACATCGCTTGCGGTCAAAAGACCGAAGGTGACCAGGGCAGCGGCGAAGATGGGAAGTTTGGGCATTGTCAACATCCTCTCATCCAGATTTCTTGCGATCACTTAAAATTGGCCACGAAGGCGGAGACGTTTTTGATGTCCTTGTCTTGGAGGATGCCTGTGAAAACCGGCATCATCTTGACGGGCTTGAACACCTTGGGCTGGGTCATGTAGGCATAGATCCAGTCCGGGTTGAGCCGCTTCTTGGCCCCGACCAGGGTGGGGGCGGAGAGACCACCGGAGATCTTCTTGCGGTCCGGATAGAGATGACACCCGGAACAGGGCTGCTTTTTGGTGAAGATCATCTTGCCTTTCACGTTCTTCTTGGGCTTGATGACACCCGCCTTGACCGCGTCAGAGGTGAGCCCCATGAGGAAATCCGTCACGTTGGCGGCATCCCCACCAGCCAGCTTCGGATGGTCACCGGCATTTTTTTCGGTGAGGGAGTTGTATTTCAAAGGACGAATCGGTTGGGGATCCTGCAACCAGCCCGCAAGCCAGGGTTTTTGAAACTTGGAACCGGCATACCATAGCTCCGGACCCTTTTTGGCCATTTGGTCGGCGATGGTTTTTTCCTGAGCCGGGCCTTGGGTGTAATGACACTCCTGACAGTTATTGGCTTTGAAGGCCGCTTCCCCGGCCGCTGAATCGGCCTTGGCTGCAACAGGCGCCGCCAACAGCAGGCCCATCCCCAGAAAGACCCTTACCGCTCGTTTCATCTCGCTCTCCTTGAATCCGGTGATCATGCATGTGGCCTGTTGCCGACCTTAAAAAAAATGATCCGGCAACCAACCTGCTAAAATCTTCACAGTACTATTTTGCCAAAAGACATTTCACAATTTGATATTTGGCAAAATAACACCCAAAAGGGTGCTTTATTTAACTCAGAGGAATGTATTTAAAGCCGAAATGGACGTCTTGGTCAACCACCTCTATAGAACATTCCGATACGGGGTAAAAATAAGTCTTGGTGAGCGCTTTCTCCAACCCCACTTCTCTTAAGATTCAGGCACTGAGGGGCTGAAAAAGTGTTTACCCCTTTGCGCCCCCCATGGTTCACGGGAGTCATTCAACACAATCCAGATCGTAGAATATCCGCCAAGATCGCTGTGCAAATGGCCCAAACATGGGAAGCCCCTCTTTTTCGCAGCCGCCAAGGCTAGCCAAAAAATGTCTTCCCTAACTTAACCAGCATCAATTTTTGTAAAAAAATTAAGATCTACACCTCTTTTTTTGCGGTGCAAAAATAAAAATCGGTAAAAATTGTCCTGAATCAAGCGATATGCTCTTTTTGTCTTGGACAATCCAAGAAAATACAGTAGAAAGACTGTTCGGTGTGCCATATGCCCGACCCTGAGCGGTCACAGTGTGGCATATGGCACAAGCGTCCGTCCGACTACTGTTTAACAAAATCGTTTAATGGATTCGGGACAGAGCTGACCTGGACGAAAGCATAAAGCGAAGGCGTCCATGTCTCAACAAGGGGGTAGGTAGAGATGCAAGGAAAACTCAAGAAAACGTTGATGCTGGCAGGCGTCTCCTCGGCATTCCTGCTTGGCGGAATGTTGCCGGGAGAGGGTGTTGCCAAACCCAAAATCCCGGCGTGGATGCACGGATCCGAGGTTCCCACCGAGCTGCCCACAGTCGACACGCAGTTGATGTACAACGCGGGTGGTTTGGATGGTAAGGTCGCCATCCTCGGTATTCCCAGTATGCGGACCTACCGCCACATCGATATCGGCGTGGATCTGCATGAGCCGGTGTTCAGCGGTACCAACGCCGGTAACAAGAACGGTACCTCTGACGGCAAATATCTTTACGTCAATGACAAGGGTGCCAACACCATTGGTGTCGTCAACCTGCAAACCGGCTTCCTGGAGCGCCTCATCTCCATGCCGGTGCCTTTCGGCATCCATCACATCTCTCTGGACGACACCGGCAAGTTTCTCTACGCCACCGGTGAGCTCTCCGGTAAGATGGCCAAAGTGGAGATTTCCACCGGTAAGGTGCAAGTGATCGACTGGGGTCCTGCTCCCAGCGCCCCTGACTATCTGGATGTGGACAAGAAAGGTCGTTACGTCTTTTCCGGTAACTACTACCACTCCACCGTGGGTGTCTTTTCCACCAACCCCTTCAAGCTCATCAAGGAAATCCCCGTGGGTAAGAATCCCCACGGTACCGACGTGATTCCCGAGAGCACCCTGGTGATTGTCAGCGACAAGCTGTCGGCCACCATGACCGTGATCGATGTGGAAAAGCTGGCTGTTAAAAAGGTCATCCCGACCTGTGCTGGTCCTCTGCACTCGGTGATGGATGTCTATGATGCCAATGGCGGCACCTACGAGCCTGGCAAGGACAGCCCCGAAGGTCTCACCTCCAAGTATGCCTACGAGAGCTGCTTCGTCTCTGACTCCAACGTCAAGATCGACCTGAAAAAGCTGGAAGTGGTGGATGAAATTCCCACTCACTACCGCACCGGTCACATCGCGATTGCCCAGGACAACAGCTACGTTTTTGCTCTCAACAAGTTTTCCACCGGTCTCTTCAGCCCCACCGGCGTGATCTTCCCCGTGAACTTTGAGATGTGGGATGCCCGTGAGGATAGCCCGACCTACGGTAAAACCATGCGCATCATCCCCGTGGATGGCGAGCCCCACAACGCCAAGGTGATCCACTCCTATCAGGTGAAGCGTTGGAACATGGGTCAAGCTGAAAAGGGTGGTCTGCTCAGTGGCGACACCCCGGCCCTCTTCCCGGCTCACCGGTCCAAGTCCAAAGTGTCGTTCCTGCCCAAATCCAAAGAGCCCCCGGGAGTCCGGATGAAGGATGGCGTCAAGGAGGTCCACATCAAGGCCTTCAGCTATGGCTACATCCCCCGTCAGGTTCGCGTGAACAAGGGTGAAAAGGTACGTATCTTCGTCACCAACATCGATCGCGCTTCCGGTATCACCAAAAACCCCGACGTGACCATGGGCTACACCATCTATGGTCCCTACGGTCTGCGTACCAACCTGAGCGCCCCCCGTGGTGTGACGGCGGTGACCGAATTTGTGGCTGACATTGCTGGTGAATATGAAGTCTACTGCCAGCATTTCTGCGGTCCTCTCCATCTGGAAATGCGCGGTACCTTCTTTGTGGACGATCCTGAGAAAGAAGCCTCCAACCTCGCCATCGGTGACTATAAAGAAGCCCAGGAACTGCCTGGTCTGACCGAAGAAGGTGAGCTGGAGATCGCTCCGGTGGTTGAAAAGTTCTAAATCTGTAGAAAACCTCTTCATCGTACACCTCCCCCCCTTTTTTTCGGGGGGGGAGTTTTCACAAACCATAAACATGCATAGGAGATCCGCTTATCAACAGCCTCTTAAATCCTGGCGGATTTTCGGTACGATCCTTTTTCGCTCTCCTGCTGCTCCTGGGTATCTTGAATGGATGTGGTGCCAAGGAGGAAGCCCCCCCTCCGCTGCCGACTGAAACGGCGGATGTGGTGGTGAAGCGGTTTTATGAATTGATATCCGAAGCCCAGATTCGCGGCGGATCCCTCCCCATTCGGGAGGCGTTCAAGCTGATCGATAGTGAAAGTTCCCAGATCAGCCAAGCCAAATTTGTCCAAATCGTCAAACGCTACCCTTCGGGATTTCAGATCCAGGTAGTTGATACCAAAGTGAGTGCCAAAGAGGGCAATGCGGCGGTGACGATTTCGTATAAGATGCCTTCCATGTTTGGTGACGGCTACGACGTTCAGACCGACGTATTGCTGAAAGTGGACAAGGCCAGCAACAGTTGGAAAATCGACTTTACCGGGGAAACCGATGATCAGGACCCCAACGCCATGAAACGGCAAGGTTAGGATCTGGGTCGGTCAAAGCCGGAACCCGAAGGAACGAAACCACTGATGTCTGGAAAATTTTCCAACTGGCTGGAGGAGAGAACCGGGTTCAGAACATGGTCCCGGCGCAAGGGGGCCCAAGCGGTTCCCAGCCATGTGGGATGGTTTCACTACTGCTTTGGCGGTTTAAGTCTTTTCATCATCGTGTTACAGGTGCTCTCCGGGATCTTCATGGTCTTTTTTTACAAGCCGGAGCCCCTGGAAGCGCTGAAGAGCATTGAATATTTGAGCAATGAAGTCACCCTGGGATGGTTTTTCAGGAATCTGCACCGGTGGGGATCCACGCTGCTGATAGCGACCATTTTTACCCATATGATCGCGGTGATTCACCAGCGGGCCTACCGCAACCCGAGGGAGCTTAACTGGGTATCGGGTCTGTTACAGTTCATGGTGGTGTTTTTGCTCTTGGCCACTGGATTGATTTTACCCTGGGACTGGCGGGCCTACTGGTCATTTTCGATTTGGGTGGATTATTTCGCCACCTGGCCTTTGGTCGGTGATTTTTTGAAAAATTTTCTGCTGGATACTTTTTCCATCAACCGCAGCTTCGTGCTTCACATTCTGGTGCTGCCGTTGACGCTTTTCATCCTGCTTTTTTTCCATTTTCGAATGGTCAAAAAGCATGGCATCTCGGAACCGCTGTGAGGGGTCTCGGGAAGATGGATGGCTGACATGTCTGAAGAGCCGGATATCATACGGGATCCCAAATATGATCCCCCCTACCCCCAGGACTTTTACCGGTTCTGGCCCAAACATGTCTTCAAAACCATTTTGGTCTTGGGACTTTTGATGGGCGGGTTGGGTTATCTGACTTTTCAGTTTCAGGTACCGATGGATTCCAACATGCCACCTCTGCCGGATGAGGGAATGTGGGTTCCGGCACCGGAGTGGTATCTCTTTACCCTGTTTCAGCCCTTTTGGTACCTCACGGGGGAGGATGTCAGCTGGCGACCTCTCTTCACTTTCTGGGTGCCGGTTGGGGTGCTGATCCTGCTTTTTGCGATGCCATTTGTGTTTGGCCGCAAGCGGGCTCCGGTGGAGGGTGTGGGGGTTGTCAAGCGGACCGGATTGGCGGTGCTTTTTCTGTTTATCTGGGGTGCGGGTATCGCTGGCGTGGTGGGGAGTGGTTATCCTGCCAAGACCACCGGCTGTCCTTCCTGCCACAACCCGATGATGGGTCAGCGGCAGGCACTGCCTCCGGCGGATATGGGCAAGTTTTATCGGGAGGCCCGGGAGCAGCAGATTCAGGTGGGACGTTACCGGATCGGCAACACCATGGGGATGGGTGACTCCTACAAGGATGCCAACTGGCAGTTGCGGCACTTTTATGAACCCACGATGACCTGGTAGTGAGTGTCATGGATGATACGGGTAGGAGATGGGGTATGCGGGCCTTGATCCTCTCTTTGGGGATGCTGGTGGCGATGGTTGGCGGTGAAGTGATTGCTGTGGAATCCCAGCCAATGCAAGAGTTTCAGCTGCCTGAAGGCATGAGTGCCATACAGGATCTGGCGGTTGATACGGCATCGGGTGATGTCTGGTTTGTGGAAAAGGTGGGCAGGCAGTTGGGTCGTTTTCATTTGGCTGATCAGACTTTTGCCACCCACTCGCTTCCGGAAGCTTGGGGGGATGTTGGCTTTGCCACCATGACCCGGGGTCCGGACGGTACTCTCTGGTTTACGGTCAATCGGGGTGTGCAGGTGGTGGAGGAGACCCACTATTTGGGGGCTTTTGATCCGACGAAGGGCGTTTTTTCCCAGCACCCTCTCCCCCCGGGAAGTGCTCCTGAAGCGTTACAGGTCGCATTGGATGGCGTGGTGTGGTTTTTGGATCCGGATGCCAACAGCGTTCGGGCCTATGATCCCCGGGATCAATCCCTCAGGGATTTTGCGATTCCCACACCTCATGCTCAACCTCGTGGGATTGCTTTGGCCCGGGATGGTTTGGTCTGGTTTAGCGAACCCAACATCAACCGCATTGGCAAGCTGGATCCCAAGAGCGGTGAAGTGACGGAATATGATATTCCCACACCGTTTGCCAATCCCGGTGCGATCACGGTGGATGGCCGGGGGTTGGTTTGGTTTGTGGAGATGACCTCCAATCGGTTGGGACTTTTTTATCCCGATCTGGAGCGGTTTGACGAAGCGGAGATTCCCACCCCTCGGGGGTTGCCGGTGGCTCTGGCTGCGGATCAGGAAAATCGGATCTGGATATCGGAACTGCGGGGCAATCAGATGACCCGGTTTGATCCGGCGGAGGCGACTTTCACTTCGGTGGCTGTACCGACTTTCAACAGTCTGCCGGGGGAAATATCACTGGATCTGGAGCGTCAGCGGCTGTGGTTTTCGGAGAGTGCCACCGAGGCCAAAAAGCTGGGTATGTTGAATATTGGTGTCGATCAGGTACCCGGGGTAGCGGAGTTGAATGCCGCTGAGGCTGAATCCACCACTGCCCAGAAGGAGACGCTTAAGGGGACTGATTCCAAGAGCACTCTCTATTTGGGATTGATTTTGCTGGTCATTCTCGGTGCGGTGACGGCGCTGGCGCTTAAAAATCCTTGGCGCGGGGCACCCAAATGAGGCGAACCCTGCTGCTGGCGGTGCTCTTGTTACCGTTCATGGGATTCGAAGCCTGGGGATCGTCGGGGTTTAAAAGTTTTCCGCTCCCTGGGGCCCATGCCTTACCGGCCCGTATGGCGATTGATCCCCAAGGGGATATCTGGTTTGTGGAGTCCAATGGCAATCGGATTGGACGGTTTAAGCCGGAGGGAGAAAAATTTACGTCATTTGAACTCCCCACCGTTCGGGCGGTACCAGCGGATATAGCGGTCGCCCCTTCGGGAAAGATTTGGTTTACAGAGCAGGATGCCAATCAGTTGGGGGTGTTGGATCCCGAAACCGGGACGATTGTGGAGTATGACATTCCGACCATTGAGAGCCTGCCCCGGCGGCTGACAGTGGATGCCAAGGGCGTCGTTTGGTTCAGCGAATTTTACGGCAACCGGATTGGTCGGTTTGACCCCCAAGAGGGGCGCATCAAGGAGTACAAACTCCCGACACCCGGGAGTCAGCCCATGGGGATTGTGGCGCATGAAGATGGCTCGATCTGGTTTTTGGAGACCCAGGGCAACCAACTGGGTCGGTTAGACCCCGAAAGCGGCACCATTCGGGAATATCCTTTACCAACGCCTTTCATGATTCCTCAAGATCTGGCGATTGGCTTGGGGGGGAAGTTTTGGTTCGGGGCGCGCAAGGATCAAAAGCTGGTTTCGTTTGATCCGGTGTCGGAAGTTTTTCAAACCTATGATCTACCCCATGGCGGGGTGATTGCGGGGCTTTCGGCGGGAGGTAAGGGAACCATTTTGTTTTCACTTGGATTTCCTGGAAAAATCGGCATCTTCAATCCGGTTTCTCAGGGCTTTCAGGAGTTTAAGCTCTTCCTGGGCAACAGCCGGCCCAATGATATCGAGATGGACCCCCACGGGGACATCTGGTTTTCGGACATCGGCCAAAACGCCATTGTCAGGACGAGCGGTGCGGAAGTAACGAATCTATTGGTAAAGTAGTTTTATCATGCAAGGGGGACGAGAAAGATGAGGCGAAAAATGAAAAAAGCATGGTATCTGGTTCCATTGGGCCTGCTGGTGGCGGTTTCGACCCCCACGGAGAGTGTGGCAGGCGAAAAGCGGTGCCGGGTGGGTAGTACACGGGTAGAGTGTCCGGTGAAGACCGACGCACAGCTCGAAAAAGCGATCGACGCCTATGAGGCGGAAGGCAATGCCATGGCCGAAGGTAAGGCCGGAAGCACCTACGGTATCGCTCCTTTCGACTATCTGACGGGTGTGGGTAAGCATTCCGAAGGCACCACTCTGACTGAGGGTGACAGCGGCTACGGCGCTGGCACCGGTAAGACCGAGTTGTGGGATCGGGTCAAAGCCCCCAAAAAGGGTGATGCGCTCTACAATCAGTGGACCAACAACTGGTCCCCCACCTTCAAGACCACCCTGGTTCCGGGTGCGGATCCCAACGAAGGCAAGCAGTGGTACTACGTCTATTGTGTAGGCTGCCACGGCTGGCTGCTCCAGGGTGACGGTCCCAACGCCTTTTATGTAACGCCCAGGCCCCGGGTTCTCGTCGCCGGCGACTACATGAATGGCAAGACCAACCTGGAGCTGTTCTCGGTGATCAAAGGCGGCGGTGAAGCGGTGGATCTCTCCCCCTCCATGCCTTCCTGGGGTAACCTGATGCAAGATCAGGACATCTGGAACGTGGTGGCCTGGATTCGCGCCAACGCTGACGTGGGTCCGCCCAAGTCTCTCGAGGATTATCTCAATCCCAAATCCTCCTACAAGCCCAACCCCAACGACGTCAACCCTCTGAACGCGGCCCAAAATGCTGACTTTGCCGACGCTCAGGAGATGGCTGAAGCGACCCTGCCCGGTCGTGGCGTTATCGAGGGTGGCGGTTATGTGGAAGGTGGCCTGCGCAAAGCTCCCTCCGAGGTGGCTGGCAAGGTCAAGGGCGGTTACTAAGAAGGTTTTGACCCAACCGACCTGATTGATCTATCAAAGAGGGGGCACGTTCCGTGGGGCGTGCCCCCTCTTTTTTTGGGGAAAGCCACAGGATAAATTTTTGCTTTTCCAAAATGGATTTTGACTGGAACACCCCTTCAGGCAGGATAGACGTTGTGAAAAAAAGCGGGCTGGGTGAATCCTTAAACATCTGCCTAATTGACTCTCCTCAATTTTTTAGTCACCTCTTTCAGGTATACCGTCAGCAGAGTGCTCTTGTGACTGTTGACCCATTTTTTTTAAAATGGGTGGTCTGTTTTTTCTCCATTCACATTGTCACCATCCCTTGGCAAAATCAGGGACATCATTCCTCTCGGACAGTTTTCCCTCTAAGGAAGGTTTTGGATGAAGAAGGGCTTGCTCTTCACGGTGGCGGTTTTGGCCACTCTGGTGGTTGGTCTGTTGATTGTTCCGCCGCTATTGGGGATCGATCTGATGGCTCGGGCCAAGGCCCATGGGCTGGTGGCCTATTCCACTGATGAAGCGGTGGCTCTCGCCTATGAACGCTGCACGGGATGCCACGACTCGGAAAAAATCGTCAAATATTGTACCCGCTGCGGCCCACCCTTCATCGTCGCCAGCCACTTTATGCAAAAATATGTGGAAATCACCAACCAGAACGGGCTCGTGGTGGAACCTTTCACCGATGCCGAGCTGGTAGCCATCGTCCAGGTGTGGAATGCCCTGGTGGGTAACTGGGAGGTGGACTGGAAAAAGCAGGATCTGGCCAAATTGATCGCAGGGAATAAAGGGCTGCTGGGGCTTTTGGAGATCCCCCTTGATCAGCGACCCATCGAATCCGCCTTGCAGGGCAAGCGGGCTCCGGGGGCTTATATTGAAGAGCAGAATCAGCCGGCTACGGCTGGGGCTGGGGCTTCATAAATCTTTAAAATCAAAGTCGTGGGCGCTGCCCACACCCGGCAGGGAGATAATCTCCCTGCACCCGTACTTATAAGATCAAATTCAACTTATTGATGGGTTATTTGGATTTTGAATTGCGATATCAACCGATGAAAGAGGCACCATGATCGAAGTCCAAGGGCTGACCAAAGAGTTTGGCCCCCATCGCGCCATCGAAGACATCACTTTTTCTGCCGAAAAGGGAGAAGTCGTCGGTTTTCTGGGTCCAAACGGTGCTGGCAAAACCACCACCATGCGGATTCTCACCTGCTTCTTCCCCCCTACCCGGGGCAAAGCTTCCATCTGCGGTTTTGACTGCTTTGAGGACTCCCTTGAAGTGCGCAGGCGCATCGGCTACCTCCCGGAAACGGTCCCCCTCTACCGGGATATGGTGGTGCGGGATTATCTGGAATTTGTCGGTGGCATCAAAGGACTGTCAGCTCGGGATGTCAAACAAAATGTCAACCAGGTGATAGATGAGTGTGGGGTCGAAGGGGTGGCTCACAAACGGGTGAGTGAAATTTCCCGGGGATATCGGCAACGGGTGGGGCTTGCCCAAGCACTGGTCAATAACCCGGAAGTGTTGATTCTCGATGAACCCACGGTGGGGCTCGATCCTCGGCAGATTCTGGAAATTCGCAAGCTGATCAAAAATCTGGCGGGCAAGCGAACGGTGATTCTCTCCACCCATATCCTACCGGAAGTGAGCATGATCTGCGGGCGGGTAATCATCGTCAATCAGGGGCGACTGGTGGCGGTGGACACACCGGATAATCTCACGGCCCAGCTGCAAAAATCGACCCGCCTGCGAATCCGGATTTCCGGGGAGCCCAAAGAGGTGATGGCTACTTTGAGTCAGGTATCGGGTGTCAAAGAGGTCACGGCCGACCCGGCTGAGGCGCGCTGTTATCTGGTCAAAACCACCGGGGATGAGGGGGTCGGCAAGCGAATTGCCCCGGCCATCATCAACAAGGGGTGGGATCTGATTGAAATGCGAGCCGACAAGATGAGCCTGGAAGAGGTGTTCATCAAGCTCGTGACCCAAGAGGAGAACGCGGCATGAATCCCAGAAGCCTGCTGCTGGTCTACCGAAAGGAGATAACAGGCTATTTCAGCTCCTTTATCGCCTTTGCGGTCATTGCCATCTTTTTGGTGATAACCGGCTATTTTTTCTACAATATTTTGGCAAGCTTTTCCATGGTGAGCTTCCAGGCCCAAGCCAACCCGATGATTGCCAAGCAGTATAACCTGCTCAACGTCAACGAAACGGTGGTGCGGCCTCTGATCGGCAACATCAGCGTGGTGATGCTCCTGATGACGCCGCTTTTGACCATGCGCCTCTTAAGCGAGGAAAAAAAGTCAGGGACGTTGGAGCTGCTCCTCTCCTACCCGGTTCGGGAGGTGGAGGTGGTGATGGGTAAATATTTGGCCAGCTTGACGGTCTTTGCCGCCATGCTGGTGGGTACCATCACCTATCCTCTGCTGCTGATCTATCTGGGGGATCCTGAAATTCCACCGATATTGACTGGTTATCTGGGGCTCTTTCTGCTGGGGGCTGCCTTCCTGGCGCTGGGACTTTTCACCTCTTCCTTAAGCGAAAACCAGATCGTCTCGGCCTCTCTGGCCGTGGGGATTCTGTTTTTCTTCTGGTTGATGAGCTATTCGGTGATGTTTGTCTCTCCCGGTTTTGGTCGCATCATCTCCTATGTCGCCATCACCGAGCATCTGGAGAGTCTGGCCAAGGGCGTTGTGGACACCGAGGACATCATTTACTATCTCAACTTTATATTTCTCTTTCTTTTTCTGACCATTAGAAGCATGGAATCGAGCAGGTGGCGGGGATGACGAGCCGAGAGATACCACAAAATCGCGGGGGGCTGTTTCTGCTGGGGCTTCTCGCTCCGATACTGCTGGCGGCGGGTGGGGCGATCTATGCCATCACCGGTGAGCTATCCAATCTGGCGCTGGCCATCCTCTGGGCCGGGGCGCTCTCCCTTTTGCTCTTTTTCTATACCCAGTTTGAGACGATCCAGAGATTCATTGGCAGGCGCTCCACCAAATATGGGGTCAACACCTTTTTTATGGTGGCCATCTTTCTGGTCATCGTCACCCTGGTGGGGGTCATGTCGGTGCGCTACAAGGCCCGCATCGATCTCACCCAGACCGAGCGCTACTCCCTCTCCCCACAGACAGTCAAAGTGCTCAAAAGCCTGGATCGGGAGGTGGAGGCCATCGCCTTCTACCGCTCTGACGAGCGCACCCGGCAGGCGATGCATGATCTGCTGAAAGAGTATAGCTACCACTCGCCGAACTTTAATTTTTGGTTTGTGGATCCCGACAAAAAGCCCGCAGAATCAGCCAAATACGGGGTAACCTCCTATCGCACCACCCTGATACGCAGCGATGGCAAACAGGAGATTGTCGGCTTTGAGTCGGAAAACAAGGTCACCAATGCCCTGCTCAAGGTGATCCGGGATGAGATCAAGACCATCTATTTTCTCACCGGTCACGGGGAAAAGGGCATTGCGGACAAGGCTCAGAACGGCTACGCAGCGGTCAAGGAGGCGTTGGAGAAGGAACACCATGTGGTGAAGGAGTTGGCCCTCTCCCAGAACCCCGAGGTGCCCAAGGATGCTTCCGTGGTGGTGATAGCCGGTCCCCAGGCCGATTTGATGCCCAGCGAAATGGAACGGATCGATGCCTATGTGCGTCAGGGGGGGCGGCTGTTGGTACTGGCTGATCCCGGACCTCTGCCGGTTCTGACCTCTATTCTCGAAGGGTATGGCTTTACCCTGAACGAAGATATCGTCATCGACAATCAGAGCCAGATGTTTGGGGCCAACTATCTCACCCCGGTGATTGGGGGGTATCACAAAGAACATCCCATCACCCGGGAGTTCAATATTTTCACCTTTTTCCCGGTAGCACGCTCAGTGAGCGTGGTTGAAGATCCCGGTCTGGGTCGATTTAATCTGGCCCACACCTCCACCGGTTCGTTTGCTGTCATCGGCGGTGAGTTGGAGGAGGATAATCCGGAGTTTGACGAGACCAAGCATACCAAGGGACCCCTCACGGTGGCAGCGGTAGCAGGGGTCCGGGTGGAGGGCGGAGACATCTCCGGAGAGGGTGAGGGGCTGAATAAATTTGGCAAGGTGGTGCTCTTTGGCGATTCGGATTTTGCAGCCAACGGGCTCATTCAATCCGCTGGAAACAGGGATCTTTTTCTCAACACCGTGGACTGGCTGGCTGAAGAGGCAGCCCTGATTGCGGTGCGTCACAAGGAGCCGGGGCTGACACCTCTGACCCTCACCGGCACCCAGGGAAAACTGGTCTTCTGGCTATCGGTTATCATCATGCCCACCTTTGTTCTGGCACTCGGTGCTGGATTTTTAGCCCGACGGAGGCGTGTGGGTTGACTCTCTTTCGCAAATCCCTCTTCTGGTTGATCGCCCTGCTGGTGTTGGGCGGCACCTTCGAAATGATGGAGCGGGGCTCTGAGGAGTCCAAGCGGGTGGAGGCGGAAAAACTCCGTCTCCTCTCCTTCCTGCCCGAGGCGGTCACCGGTTTTTGGATCCAGGATCGGCAAGGCTCTCTCCAGGCTCGGGCAGAGCGGGATGGCGAAGGGTGGCGTCTCACCGAACCCCTTGGGGTGGCGGGAGATTCCGAGGCCATCGATAAAATCCTCGCCAATGTGGTTAACGCCCGACGGGATGCGGTGCTCTTTGATGAGACCGATCCGGGAAAATTAGAGGAACTTGGTCTCAATCCCCCAGTCATAGAGATGGGGCTTGTGACCGCTCATGGGGAGACTGTGCTCCAGTTCGGGGATAAGGGGCCGACCCATAACGTCGCCTATGCCATGTTCAAGGGGGCTCCCCAGGTTTATCGCATTCATTCAGATGTACCCAAGGAAGCAGATAAAAAAATTTCCGACCTGCGAGATCGGACCATCCTGGATTTCGACCCCATGACCGTACAGCGGGTGGAGCTGGATCGCCGGGACGAGCTTTTGGTGGTGATCGAAAACGACAACGCCCGCTGGGACATGCTGAAACCCAAACGCGCCCAGGCAGACATGACCCAGGTGCTGGCAACCCTGTATGAAATTAAAAATGGCGAGGTGAAAGCCTTTTTGGATGAACCCGACCCGGATCCGGTTCAATATGGACTGGATAATCCTCGAGTGCGCATCACCATTCAAAAACCCGGTCCGGCCAAACCCCTCTCCCTGGAGGTTGGCAAAAAAGACCGCAGCCGCCGGGGTTATTTTGCCAGGACCGGTGATAACAACTCCGTATTTGTCGTGGAAGAAAAATTGGTCCATGCCCTCCTCGCTGAACACACCGCCTGGATTGACGAGACCGGTTTATAGAATCTTTGCCCTCCTTGGCCGATTGATATTTGGGAATGGCACACCGGGGTCTTTTTGATAAATAGAGCTTGGAGATGCATCCCAATCCTGTGGAGAATCGGATAAGCAAGTTCAAAGGATAAGACCTTGGGGCTGCGCCCCAAACCCGCTGGATATGGGATAAGCAAATTCAAAGGATAAGATCAAAAGATAAGACCTTGGGGCTGCGCCCCAAACCCGCTGGATATGGGATAAGCAAGTTCAAGATAGAATTATAAAGATAAGATCAAAAGATAAGACCTTGGGGCTGCGCCCCAAACCCGCTGGATATGGGATAAGCAAATTCAAGATAGAATTATAAAGATAAGATCAAAAGATAAGATCAAAAGATAAGATCAAAAGATAAGATCAAAAGATAAGACCTTGGGGCTGCGCCCCAAACCCGCTGGATATTGGATAAGCAAGTTCAAGATAGAATTATAAAGATAAGATCAAAAGATAAGATCAAAATATAAGATCAAAATATAAGACCTTGGGGCTGCGCCCCAAACCCGCTGGATATGGGATAAGCAAGGATATTGGATAAGCAAGTTCAAAAGATAAGATCAAAAGATAAACCGTGGGCTCTGCCCACACCCGGAAGGGAGATAATCCCCCTTCACCCCTAATTATAAAATCAATGGCAAGTGATCGCCTCACCAGCTTGCTCCTATCCCGGGTAACACTGAAAAGATCATGCTGAATCGCCCAACCACCTCCCCCCTCCCCCACTTTTTGTTGATTTTGCTTCTCACCCTGACAGGCTGTGGAGAATCACCACAACCACCAGCAGAAGAGCTGGGCAAAGAATCCTGGCGAGCCGAAGTAGCCGTGCCACCCCCCTCCCAGCCCAAAGCACCCCCCGGAGAACTCGACCGCGCCTTGATGATCGGCGTGGTGGGTCCACTGACCGGTGAAGGAGCGGAATTCGGCCAGCAAGTTCGGGATGGCCTCATGACCGCAGCCCACGCCTTCAACGATGCCGGAGGAATTGACGGACAACCCATTGGGGTGATCATTGGGGATAATGAAGGAGATTCGGAACTGACCCGAGGTATCGTGCAGGGATTTCTCCAAAAAAACGTCCTCGCCATCTTTGCCGCCCCCACCGGTTGGTCCACCTTTGCAGCAACCCAAATCGTCAATCGCAGCGAAACCCTCTTTATCGCAGTGGGGCCCCGACGGCGCATCAGTCGTAGCGGCCCCTATATCTTTCGGCTGGCGCTGGCCGACGAAATCGCCATCGCCGCCCTGACCAAAATGGCTGTCTCACAGATGGGGCTTAAGCGATTCGCCCTCGTCACCTCTTCCCTTTATGAACACTCCCTCACCACCAGCGCCCTCTTCAAACAGGCGCTTCCCGTCGAGGGGGGTGAAATCGTCGTGGAAGGAGACACCTATGATACCTATACCGGTCAATCAGGGCCGGACAAGGTGGTGCCGACCCTTCTTAAAGTCGACCCCCCGGTGGATGGCATTCTTTTTACCGGAGGGGATGAGGAAGGCGCCACTCTCGCCCAAGCGCTTCAGAAGGCCGGGATCAAAGCCCCCCTCCTGGGCAATGAAGATCTCTTTACCGATCAATTTTTGCAGGCGGGTGGCGAGGCGGTGGTTGGCAGTCGTCTTTATTCTACCTGGCACCCCAAATCCGATACCCCTCACATGGGTCGTTTCCAAACCGGATTTTCCCAGGTGAGTAAACTGGGGGTGCCGGAACGTTTTGCCGCACTGGCTTATGACGGCTTCATGCTGTTGGCCGAAGCCATTCAAAAAGCCCGCTCCACCAAGCCCTCCCAGGTACGGGAAGTTTTGGTCAACCCGGAAGGTTTCCCGGGGGCTACCGGCCAGACCGCATTTGCCGAGGATGGTGAAGCAATCAAAGAGCCTGTCTTGATGGAAGTGCAATCCCTAAACGGCCAAATTCAATTTGTGCCGCTGCCGCCAGAGAGTTAATGCCGAATCCACCACCCTGGCACACACGCCATCCGGTCGCCTAACCCACCAGCTACCAACTGGTTTTGCTGTTTTTGACATGAAATCGTGTTTTCCCCGCTCATCAGGAGGTCCTTCAGCACCATGAAACCGGAACGTTACCACTGGCGTCACTTTTTTGGGGGCGTCGCCTTCGTCCTGCTCTTTCTCCAATTTGCCACCGGCCTGTTTTTGACGCTCTTTTATGAGCCCAATATCAAAGAGGCCTATGCCAGCGTTCAGTATCTCTATAAGGATTTTCCCGTTGGAGCGTGGTTGCGGGACTCCCATCGCTGGATCGCCCTGTTCATGCTCACCGCCCTGGTGGTGCACATTGTCCGCAGCCTGCTGAGGAAGGATTTTACCCTGCCTGACGGCAAGGTAACCTGGGTGACGGGATCACTCATGATCCTGCCCATCCTGGCTTTTTTGGTCACGGGCTTCATCCTGCCCTGGGAGTGGAAAGGGTATTGGTGGATGGAGATCATACCCAACTATTTTGGGGTGCTCCCGCTGGTGGGTGAAAGTATTAAAAGCTGGTTGATCGACTTTTTCACCATGAACCGTGCCTTTGTCGCCCACGTGCTGATCCTGCCGGTGGTGACTCTGATTCTGGCTGATTTTCATATCCTCATGAAGATGCGCAAGCGTAAGCGGGGGGGTATCACCAACTATCTGTTGCGTCACGGACTCATCACCATCCCCTTTTTCGTGGCCATCGCGGTATTGGCGCTGAAAATTCCCATGCCTACCGAAGATCCCATGGTAATCCCCATGCCCCTGGAAGGAACTTACATTCCGGCCGCAGAGTGGTTCTTCCTGATTTTCCTGGTGCCGTTCATGTATTTCAAGGAGGGTCTCACAGCACCCCTGCTGGGCTTTTATCTGCCCCTCTTTCTCTTTTTGGCGCTGACGCTGCTGCCCTTCTTCTGGAAGAAAAAGAAAGCCGACAAAGAGGAGAGTGGAGAGAGTCAAACCGCCCCCGCCAAAAAGTCGATAGCCGCCAAAATTTTTGCCACCGCCAGCGTGATTTTTGTCACGGGTATCGTGCTGGGGGGGCTCTATTGGGGTAACCATCTCTCACCCACCCTGGGTTGCAACTCCTGCCACAATGTTTATCTCGGCACCCGCATGGGCATCCCACCGGAAACCTATAAGGATCGCCAGAAGATACCGGTCCTGGACGACAATCAATGGATGGTGGAACACTGGTTTTTCCCCCAGGTGGTGTGGTAGATCCCAAACGCTTTTCCTGCAAAATTGTGGGGATTTGAAAGGGGCCACTTGACAATAACCCACAACAATTAATACAGTCTGTCGGTTTTTCATTTGAAGAACTGCGTCATCCTGATATGGCCGATTTCAGAAAAAATGGCTCTCTTGGAAGGCGCACTGAAAAACGGACTGAATCTTGCACAACCACGGAAGGCGGTGTCGACCGGCCAAAAAGAGTCAACGACTTGAAGCCCGAGGACGTTATGCTTTCCGGAAAGAAAAAAAGACAAGTGGCAAACCACGCGATCTACCGTAGCCAAGTCAGAAAAGCCCGGCGGGCCAGGAAGCGCAATGCGCATTTTCTCCTGGTCATGTTTTTGAGCGCTCTGGCACTGATAACGGCTCATCGGGTTTTGGATGCCCATACGGGTAATCCACCAGCGGTTTATCGGACAGCAACCCAGCAGGAATACTTCGATGCCGGTCAGACTGATCTGCAAGAAGATGAGCTGGCAGCGCCCCGCAAGCGCATTGTTTATGAGCGGGTAGGCCGGGGAGATACCTTATCGGTTCTCCTCCAGCGTCATGACGTTCCCATGAAAAGCGTCACGGCTCTGACAAACGCCAGCAAATCAGCCCATGATTTGACACGGCATTTCCGAGTGGGGCAGCTGATTCGCCTGACTTTCGATACGGGCAACAAGCTCACCACCATGGAATATGAGGTGAGCCCCCAGCGGACCCTGGTGATTGCCAGCCAAGGCAATAACCTGTTCGAAGCCCGGATGGAAGCGACCCCCTTTGTGGGGAACACCCGGATTTCACCTTCGGAATCCCCAACCAACCCCATTACGGTCTCTTCGAATCGGGATAAAGAAGAGACCGGCCCCCGGGTGGTGAACGAAACCGTTCGCCCCGGGGATGTGCTGACCGGGGTTCTGGGTCGCCGGAATATTTCCTGGGATACTTCTCTTGCGGTGGCCAAGGCGGCCAAGCCGGTGTTTGATCTGGCCCGCCATCTTCAACCTGGTCGCACCGTGCAGCTGGTCTTTGGTGAGACCGGTCGCCTCAACAGTCTCACCTATCCCTTGGCTGATGATCGTCTGCTCAAAGTGGACCGGCTGGAAAATGGCCGATTCAATGCCCACTTCGAGAAAAAGAACTATGACGTCAAAATCAAGAGTGTCACAGGGGTCATCAACGACTCGCTCTTTTTGACCGCCAAACGGCAGGGTCTCTCCCAGCCGGTGGCCGTCAAACTGGCAGGGCTTTTTGAATGGGACGTGGACTTTGCCCGGGACATTCGAAAAGGGGATCGCTTCACCGTCGTTTTCGAGACCCTTTACCAAAACGGCAAGTTTATCAAAAACGGTGAAATTCTCGCCGCTGAGTTTATCAACAAGGGACACAAGCTTCAGGTGGTGCGCTACACCAACCCCGATGGTCACACCGGCTACTATGACAGCAAGGGGCAGAACATCGAAAAAATGTTTATCCGTGCCCCGGTGGACTTCACCCGCATCTCTTCACGCTTTTCCAGCAAGCGCAAGCATCCGGTCTTTGGCTTCACCCGGGCACATAAGGGTGTTGACTATGCCGCTCCCAAGGGCACCCCGATTCGCTCCTCCGGTAACGGTAAGGTGGTTTTTAAGGGTCGCAAGGGTGGCTTCGGCAATCTGGTCATCATCCGCCACAACTCCAAATACACCACCGCTTACGCCCACATGACCCGCTATGCACGCAATCTCAAGCGGGGCCAGCGGGTAAAACAGGGGCAGGTGATCGGTTATGTGGGTGCGACGGGTGCTGCTACCGGCCCTCACCTCCACTATGAAGTCCGCGTCAACGGCAAGCAGGTCAATCCTCTCTCCATTCAGATGCCGTCCAAGCACTCCATCTCGCCCAAGCACATGAAAGATTTCCGGGCCAGAACCAGAACGCTGCTGGCACAATCCGAGCCTGTCTCCACTGAGATGGCTGCACTTTCCCTGAAAAACAACTAATCCTCGTCGGGTGACTAGCCCAGAGCGCTGGAGCGTCCGACGACTTCTCAATTGGTCCACCCCCTGGCTTGAAAAGCAGGGGGTGGAAAATCCCCGCCTGGACAGTGAACTTCTCCTGGCCCACGCTATCGGGCTCAAACGTTTGGATCTCTTTCTCGATCCCGACCGCCCTCTGATTCCCGCAGAACTCGCCCGATTCAAATCTTTGATCAAACGTCGTGCCCATCGGGAACCCACAGCGCTTATCCTGGGTATTCGGGGTTTTTGGAAACTCGACTTTTTGATTCATCCCGGAGTGTTGATTCCCCGCCCTGAGAGTGAGCGAATCATCGAGGCCGTTCTGGAAAAATTTCCGGATCAAGAGAGCCCTCTCGCCCTCCTGGATATCGGGGTGGGGCCGGGGACGCTGCTCTTCACTCTTCTCAGTGAATATCCCCAGGCGACAGGGGTGGGGTGTGATCTTTCACAAACCGCTTTGGCGTGTGCGCGGGAAAATGGGGAAGCCCTGAAACTTCTTGATCGCACCACCCTTCTCCAGGGTGACCTCACCGCGCCCCTTGATACAAACACCCGTTTTGATCTCATCGTCTCCAATCCCCCCTATATCACCGATAAGGAGATGGCTGATCTGGCTCCGGAAGTGCGGGAGTGGGAACCTCGGGAGGCGTTATGGGGGGGAGAGGATGGTCTGGATCTTTATCGACGGCTCCTGCCCGACGCCCTGCCCTTTCTCAAAGCCCAGGGGGTGATGATGGTGGAGATTGGCCATACCCAGGGGGAAGCGGTCGCCCGGTTGATGACCCAAGCGGGATTTTGTGAGGTGACGATCCTGCTCGATTATGGCCGACGCTCTCGGGTGGTGGTGGGAGTAAAGGGGAATGGCTAGCCCCAACCCTCCCCATCGCCAAGCCTGGATTCAAGGGCGCACCCAACGGGAAAACCAGCTCCTGGCCTCTCCGGGGCATGGTCGGCGCATGCGCTATCGCAAGTTGATTCACGCCTGTAAAGCGCCTCTTACCTGGTTGGGCATCTATCAATGGGGGATGGCCAACGCCCGGAAGGTTCATATCACCTCGCACACCCTCCCCTTTGCCACCCTCCCCACCTCTTTTCAGGGCTATCGGATTTTGCATCTGTCGGATCTGCACTTTGGTATTTTGGCCGGGTTTGGGAAAGAGCTGGCCCGACAGCTCCAGAACCTGGAGGTGGATCTGGTGCTTTTTACCGGCGACCTCAATCACGGCCCCTCTCCAGAAAGCCCGGAGACCCCTCTTGAAACCACCCTGGCTGAAACCCGTTGCCTGCTCGATGTGCTCAACCCCCGGGATGGTTTTGTGGCGGTGATGGGCAATCATGATCGGGCGGCGATGTGGGGGCCACTGGAGGAGATGGGGGTTCGGGTGTTGGTCAACGAAAGCCACACCATCAAACGCCACAGGGACCAAATCCACCTGGTCGGCACCGATGATGTTCACCGCTTTGACACCCCTGAAGCTGAAGCAGCGCTGGTGAAGGCCCCTTCGGGATTTCGCATCGCCCTGGTGCACTCCACGGGTTTGGCTGATGGGGCTGCCCGAGCGGGTTTTGATCTCTATCTGTGTGGCCACAACCATGGGGGGCAGATCTGCCTACCCGGCGGCATCCCTCTGGTGGGTAGCCGCTCCCGCCCCTATGGACGTTGCGCTTCCGGATTTTGGCAGGTGGGTGAGATGACCGGATTTACCAGCCGGGGAGCGGGTGTCGCCTACCCCCCCCTGCGTTTTAACTGTCCCGGGGAGGCGGTGGTTTTGACGTTGGTGGGGGATCAAGAGGGATCACACTAAAATAAACCAAAGCCCCCTCCCCTCCTCGATTCGCTAATTAACGGCAGCCACAGAGCCTGCCCAGGATTTTTTGCAGAAGTGTTTTTCGAAAGGTCTGCTGGAAGTGGCTGGTTTGGTTGACCCACTGAGCTGCTATGGGATCAATCCAGCTGATGATCTCGATGATAAGGCGATGGTCATACTCAAGATCCCGGGAGAGGATCGGTTCGTGGTGGGCGATGCGGTTTCGGAAACGACGGATTCTGTTTAGTGATTTGTGGCATTGTTTTCTTTGTAGTTTTTTGTTTGGAAATGATTGATATAGATAACGATTCCAAAGCACCGCATATTTTGGCCCCAGGAGACCAGTCCAAAACCCAAAAGATAATTCAGCAACGATTCCACCAGGGCTTATAGGCTTATTTTCCCTGGCAAGGGCGTTCCTGGCTTTGTTCAAAGCATTTTTATGATGAGATTGCAGTATTTCCAAAAAAATCGGATCGTCATACCAATCCTGCCGCTGAAAGCCTTTGGCCAGTTGATTTTGGATAGCATTCCGCAATACCACTTCCAACCCCTGGAGCGGTCGATAAAATGCGGCTGAGAGATTGGTATTGTGTTCATAGAGGTGGATGGCTGCCTTCAGATCGCCTCCATTTTGATCCAGATAAGAAGAAAGGCGCTCTGGCGACAAATTCTCTTTGATTCTGGACAGCGTCTCTGGTGATCGGATAAATTTGAGAGATCTCATGCTGTAAGTCCCTGGCCTTATTTTTTTGTTGGAAAGTTCTGATCAATTATGTAATATGTATCTCGTGAACCCCGGCTCACCCACTGCCTAGCATGTGTCCGGGGTAATTTTTTGTCCAAAATTTGTCTGATCAAGCCTGCCATCATCCCCGCTGCATCCCGGTTTCATTCCATATCCTCACAGCATACACCCTTTCAGCCTATCCAGCAGCTGACGCACTGATATGGGGGTTTTTTTCTCGTTTGGAAAATAACATCAGGCAGGTAAAATGATCCCCACACAGTACCTGTAGCCGAATCGTCACCGGATGGTGTGCTTGGTGGCTCAGACCGCCTAGGCTACAGGAACGCCCTTCACCTGCCGACCCAATCCGCCAAATTTTCAGCCGAACCAGACCAGCCGGGCACGTTGTACCGTTATGTGGGAAACCGTTTTGGGAAATTCAGAAGTGTTCTGCTGGATCAGGGGGGATCACCCGCACTTGGAATAGCCGCACTCCAGGCAGGTGTCGCAACCATCGAGCTTGACCACCGCCATCTGGCTGCATTTGGGACACATGGCGCTGCCGGAAAGACCTTCCGCTTGGGCGGCTTGACGTTTGGCTTGTAACTCGGGGGAGACTTCGGGGGGATCGATGATGCCGATTTTGGTGAGATGTTTTTCGATGACGTCGCCGATTTCAGCAACGAGGGAAGGCATATATTTTCCACCGGGCTTGAAATAACCACCCCTGGGGTCAAACACGCTACGCAGCTCCTCCACCAGGAAGGTAGCATCCCCACCGTGGCGAAAAACCGCTGACAAAACCCGGGTCAGGGCCACAATCCAAGAAAAATTTTCCATGTTCTTGGAGTTGATGAAAATTTCGAAGGGACGGCGCTGACCGTTGACCACCACATCGTTGATGGTGACATACAGGGCATGCTCCGATAGAGGGGTTTTGACTTTGTAGGTGGCCCCTTCCAGATCTTCGGGGCGTTGCAGGAGGGGTTGGACAGGGGTTTTCTGGGCAGGCTCGCCGGTCTCCTGGGGCTCCTTTTGGTTGGAAACCACTTCGTAGCCGACGATTTTTTTGCCTATTTTGTTTGCCATCTTTTACCTGCTCCAGGTCAAGATCAAAAGAAAGACCTTGGGGGGAAGGAATTCCCCCCAAATCCCCCCATCTTTTTTTTTAATCGTGTAAAAGCCTTTTTTTACAGCTTGCCGTAGTAGCCCTCTTTGAGCGCATCGTAGAGGTTGGCGGCGGTGTGCATTTCGCCGTCATATTCTACCTCTTCGTTGCCTTTGAGTTCTACTGTCTCGCCACCCTCCAGCGTGAAGCGATAGGTGGTGTTGGCCAGATCCTCCTCCTTGACCAAAACCCCCTGGAAGGCTTCCGGGTTGAAGCGGAAGGTGGTGCACCCCTTCAGGCCCTTTTCATAGGCGTAGAGATAGATCTCCCGAAAGTCGTCATAGGGAAAATCGGTGGGGACATTGATGGTCTTGGAGATGGAAGAGTCGATCCATTTTTGCGCCGCCGCCTGAATATCCACATGGGCCTTGGGGGCAATGGCGTGGCTGTCGAGAAAATAGTCCGGCAGCTGGTTTTGCTCATCCTCGGCATAAGGGTCGGCATCGGGGTTGATCAGGGTCTGGTAAGCCAGCAGCTCGTAGGAGAGGACATCGACCTTTTCCTTGGTCTTTTTATCGGCCCGAATCACGTTGCGGGAATATTTATGGGAAAAGCTGGGTTCAATGCCGTTGGAGGCGTTGTTGCCCAGGGATAGAGAGATGGTGCCGGTGGGGGCGATGGAGGTGTGGTGGGTAAAACGGCACCCCTCCTTGGCAATCCGCTCCCGCAGGGGCAGAGGAAACTGAGCCAGATAGCGGCTGTAACGGGCCATCAATACCTTGCCGGGAATCTCGTCCCCCAAACGAATGCCATGATCCACCATCTCCGGACGCTTGGCCAACATTTGGGCATCCACCGTAAACATCTCTTCCAACACCGGGGCAGAGCCTTTTTCCCGGGCCAAATCAACACCGGTCTCCCAACCGGCAATGGCCATCTCCCGGGCGACCCGTTCCGTGAAAGCCACCGAATCGTCATCGCCATATTTCATGGAGAGCATGGTGCAGGTGGAGCCCAAGCCCAGAAAACCCATACCATGGCGTCGCTTACGCTCGATTTCAGCCGCCTGCTGGGCCAGGGGCAAGCCGTGGATTTCCACTACGTTATCCATCATCCGGGTAAAAATCCGCACCACTTCCCGATATTTGTCCCAATCAAAGGCGGCCCGGGGGGTGAAGGGATCGGTGACAAAACGGGTGAGATTGACGGAACCCAACAGGCAGGCGCCATGGGGGGGCAGAGGCTGCTCACCACAGGGATTGGTGGCCCGGATCTCCTCGCAAAACCAGTTGTTGTTCATCTCATTGACCTTGTCGATGAGAATGAACCCCGGTTCCGCATAGTCGTAGGTGGAGGACATGATCACATCCCACAACCTGCGGGCAGGCATGCGTTTATAGACCCGGCAAGCCACCTCCCCATCGGGATTGGTCCGATAGCCTCTGGTTTCCGGCCAGGGACGGTAGACGATATCGATTGTGGGATCTTCCAGCTCAAAACGATTGGCGGGAAAGAGCAGTTCCCACTCCAGATCGGCCTTGACCGCTTCCATGAAGGGCTCGGTGATCAGGCAGGAGAGATTGAACTGCCGCAGGCGACCATCCTCCCGTTTGGCCCGAACGAAGCCCGCAATATCGGGATGGGCGATGTCGAAGGTGGCCATCTGTGCCCCCCGCCGCCCCCCGGCAGAGGAGATGGTGCGACACATGGCATCGAAAATATCCATGAAAGAGAGGGGGCCGGAAGTGCTGGAACCCGCTCCGGCGACATAAGCGCCTCTGGGCCTGAGGGTCGAAAATTCATAACCGATGCCGCAGCCCGCCTTCAAGGTCAGCCCCGCCTCCCGTACCGAGTTGAGAATCTCCTCCATGGAGTCCCGAACCGTATCCGATACGGTGCAGTTGATGGTGGAGGTGGCGGGCTTGTGGGCCTGGGCGCCAGCGTTGGAGACAATGCGCCCAGCCGGAATGGCCCCTTGTTTGAGCGCCCAGACAAAACGCTCAAACCAGATTTCCCGTTTTCCCGGCTCTTCCACTTCGGCCAAGGCGCGGGCGACCCGGGTGTAGGTCTCCTCCAAGGTCTGGTCCACCGGCTCGCCACTCTTAAACTTCAAGCGGTATTTGGAATCCCAGATATCCCGGGAAGCGGGTTGCAGCTCAATTTCCCGGGTAGGGTGAGACGATATGTTTCTGGCGTGTCCAGACATGGAATGGCTTCCTCGGCGCTTTTTGAGCTTGTTCAATTCTATTTGGGCACCGCACAGGCGACCGGCTGATTTGCGTTGGGTCGTCCAGTCCCCCCCTGGGCACATGGACCGGCTATGTTTGGTATGTTGGCGTAATTCCTGGAGAAATTAAAATATCTTTATAAAACATAATGTTACGATGATTTTTTAATTACTATATATGGGGCACAACGTCTTGTCACGGACTAAGATTTGCTAACCAACTGCACCTGGTAAAAGCAAAGTGACGTAAAGCAGTTGGAAAACAAAAATATATGCGCTAGAGGGCTCAAGAGAAAAAAAAATCTCCTGTATTTTTCGTCAGGAATTCCCACCCAAACAGGGTCCCGACAACCTGGAAGAAGCCCAAAAGGCAAGGGTTCAAAATCAATGATTGCTCCCCTTGGCTCTAACATTTTGGAATCCTGGGAAGAATATATGATTCGCAATTTTATCGGACTCAAAAACGTTTCCCACCCTCCAAAATCCAGCCAAATTCAGCCTGTAAATCCCTCTGAAACCCTGCTCTGATGGGGTATAAACAGGGAAAATTCCGCCAACGGTTCCGTCATGGGCTCTCCTGCCGTAAAATCCCCCCTCGCAGGAGAGAGAGGATAGACTCCCTGGAACCATCACCAAGCAACCGTCGAGGAATGAATACGGCCATGACCGAATCCACCACCCATTTTGGATTCAACGAAATTCCCATCCCCGAAAAGATCCGACGGGTCCGCGAAGTGTTTGACTCGGTCGCGGACAACTATGATCTGATGAACGATCTGATGTCTTTGGGAGTTCACCGCCTCTGGAAACGCTATGCCGCCCATAAATTGCGTTTGAGACCCGGCAACAGGGTGCTGGATGTGGCGGGGGGCACCGGGGATCTCACCCGGTTGATGAGCCAGGCGATGGACGATCAGGGACGGATTGTGGTCTATGATCTCAACGACCGGATGTTGAATGTGGGCCGGGAGCGTCTGACCGATGCGGGGATGGTCTCCGGCATCGACTGGATGCAGGGCAACGCCGAATCCCTCCCCTTTGCCGACAACTCCTTCCATGCGGTGACCATCGGCTTTGGTATTCGCAACGTCACCCGGATTGAAACCGCCTTTCGGGAGATGGTGCGGGTATTGCGCCCCGGGGGCACCCTGATGTGTCTGGAATTTTCCCACCTGACCATTCCCTTTCTGGATCCCCTCTATGAAGCCTACTCCTTCAAGGTGCTTCCGGAGCTGGGTCACTGGGTGGCCAACGACCGGGAGAGTTATCAATATCTGGTGGAATCGATCCGCCGTTTTCCCGACCAGGAGGAGCTGAAAGCTCTGCTGGAAAAATGCGGACTTTTCAAAGTCCACTACCATAATCTTTCTGCGGGTATTGCCGCAGTCCATCTGGGCTATAAGGTGTAACATGCTTCTCAACTGGTTTTCCTCCCCCCTGAAAATGGCCCCCCCACCGGTAGTTGCGGTGATGGTCGGGGTGATTTTAAACCTCTATTTCAAGCGCTATCCGGAGCTTAAGGAGCGCCTGCGGGAGCTGGAAGGCAAGATTTTTCAGTTTGAGGTCGAGGATATCGGCCAATCCTACTTTATGACGGTGGAGCTTAGCGGCGAGGTGCAGGTGCACACCTATGCCGACGAGCCTCCCCATGTCACCATGGCTGGAGATATGAGCGCCTTTCTGGCCCTGCTCTTCAACACCACCGATCCCGACTCCCTGTTTTTTTCCCGACGTCTGAAGCTCTCCGGAGAGACCGATACCGGACTGCAGTTTAAAAATCTGCTCGACAATGCCGAAATCGACTGGGAACGGGAGCTTTCCACCGTGATGGGGGGGCCTGCCGCCCGAACGGTATTGGCCATGGCCGAAAAGGCCCGGGAAGCGGGAGAGAAGAGTGGGGAGTGGTTGACTGACGGGGTGGAGCAGTGGATGGATGATCAGCAGATCCCCAGGAAAAAACGCATCAACAAATTCCGTGAGGCGGCCGAAGAGGTGGCTGATCGGGTGGAACGCCTGGAAGGACGCATCTCCCGGGTCTCCAAAAAATTGAATCTTTCCCAGGCGACCCCGGTATCGGAGGATGAACCAGCCGCCGACGGCCCATCGGTCGACTCCTCTGCCACTTCGTCGGAAGCCTGACGCCCTGCAATGCTGGATACCTACCGCTCTTTTTTCCGCCTGATCGATATCATCTGGATAATCATCAGCCATCGGGTGGAGCCGATCACCGAACGATTTTTTCCGTTGCGCCTGATCTGTTGGATCGTGGGGTTTCTCCCCTCGGTCTACCGGCGGCGCAAGGGCAAAATCTGGGAAGTGCGCGCCCGGGAGGCCCTGGAGAGGTTGGGCCCCACCTTTATCAAATTTGGTCAGGCCCTCTCTACCCGTATGGAATCCCTCCCCGAAGGGGTGGGGCGGGAGATGAAAAAACTCCAGGATGCGGTGCCGCCCTTTCCCTTTGAGGAGGTCAAGCGCATCGTCGAGAAGGATCTGGAAGGGCCTCTGGAGCAGTTTTATCAGGAATTTCAGGAAGTACCGGTCGCCTCCGCCTCCATCGCCCAGGTGCACCGGGCCATCACCCTGGAAGGCCGGGAAGTTGCGGTCAAGGTACAGCGCCCCAAGGTGCAGATGATCGTGGAGCGGGATATTCGTCTGCTCTTTTCCCTGGCCACTTTCATTGAAACCTATATCCCGGATTTTGCCCGTTTTCGAGCGCGCAAAGTAGTAGAGGAGTTTGCCAGCACCATCCGCACCGAGATGAATTTTCAGGTGGAGGCCTCCCGGGCCCAAAGCTTTCGGAAAAATTTTCAGAACGATCCCGAACTCCACGTGCCAGCCGTCTTCTGGACCCGTACCACCCAACGGGTGCTCACCCTGGAATGGATCGATGGGGTGCCCATCGATGAACTTTCCCGGATGACCGACAGCGATCTGGATGTGGAGCGGATCTCCCGCAACATTATCACGGTCTTTTTCAAGCAGGTGTTCCGGGATGGCTATTTTCACGCCGATCAGCACCCGGGCAACATCATGGTGCGTGGGGATGGGACGGTTTCCATTCTCGATTTCGGCATTGTCGGTCGGGTCACCATGCAGACCCGTTTGTGGCTGGCGGAAATTCTGCGGGGCTTTCTCATGCGGGACTACCGCAAGGTGGCCCAGATTCATATCGATGCCGGTTGGGTGCCCATCAAAACCAACCTGGATGAGTTTGAAGACGCTTGCCGTCAGATCGGTGAGCCCATCTTTGGCCAGCCCCTCAAGGAAATTTCCATCGCCAAGCTGCTCTCCCAGCTGTTCAAGGTGACGGAGCGGTTTAACATGGAGGTGCAGCCCCAGCTGCTGCTGCTGCAAAAGACCCTTTTCACCCTGGAAGGGGTGGGACGGGAGATCAATCCCAACCTCAACATGTGGCTCCTCTCCGAACCCCTTATCCGGGATTGGATGGGCAAGCATCTGGGGGTGATGGGGCAGCTGAAAAAGATCGGCGGGGGGGTGGAAGATTTGGCCCGTGCTGCGGAAATCCTGCCCGATTTTATCCATATGGGCATGGATCGCATGGTGCAGGATAAATTTCATGTGCGTCTCCACCCCACCTCTCTGGATGGTGTGGAAGAGCGGATGAATGCCGGCTTTCGCCGTCAATCCGCCACCATTTCCGGGAGCGCCCTGTTCCTGGGGGGAACCATCCTGGCGGCCTCCGGGATCTCCCCCTGGCTATACGGACCGGTTCTTCTGTACGGCTTTTCCAGCATTCTTCAGGGCAAACGCTCCCGCCGCAAAGAACGAAACAATTAACAACAACACACGGTTACATCTCTAAATCAAGCACTCCCCCCCAACACGACCCTTATCAGACATGAAGAGCGTTGAGACGTTATGGACCTGGACTTTTATGATCGCCTGACCCAAACCGCCCTGGCGGGGGAGCCCATCCCCGATGGGGATGCCATGCGGGTTTTGACCGATGAAACCATTGAGCTTTTGCCGCTGCTCCAGGCCGCTTTCAAAGTCCGGGCGCGTTATTTTGGTCGAGGGGTACGGGTGCAGATTCTCAACAACGCCCAAAACGGCTTTTGCCCCGAGGATTGTAACTATTGCGCCCAGGCTGCCAACTCCACCGCCCCCATCCCCAAATTTCGGATGAAATCCGACGCTGAAATCATTGATGAGGCGGGCAAGGCAGCTGAATCGGGGGCTTATCGTTACTGCCTGGTGCTCTCCGGTCGGGGTCCTACCGATGAGCGGGTGGCGCACATGTCGCAACTGGTCACCCGTATCAAGGAGACCCACCCGGTGGAAGTGTGTCTTTCCGCTGGTTTTATCGATCAAAAAATGGCCCGACAGCTCAAAGAAGCAGGGCTTGACCGCTACAACCACAATCTCAACACCTCTGAAAGCCACTATGGGGGCATCTGCACGACCCATCAGTATGCCGATCGGCTGGCCACCCTGGAAGCGGCCCGGGGAGAAGGGCTTGAGGTGTGCAGCGGCATCATCATCGGCATGGGGGAAGCCCCCCAGGAGGTGGTGGAGGTTGCCAGAACCCTGAAGCGCCTGGAAGCCCGCTCCATTCCGGTTAATTTTTATGTCCACGTCCCCGGCGCCAAGCTGGGGGAGGTCAACCAGCTGACACCGGTGTTGTGTCTCAAGACTCTGGCGCTCTTCAGGCTGATGAATCCCGATGCCGAGATTCGTGCCGCGGGTGGTCGGGAAGCCAATCTCCGCTCTCTGGTCTCCCTGGCCCTCTATCCGGCCAACTCCATTTTCAGCGAGGGGTATCTCAATACCGGCGGTGACAGTGTGGATGAAACCCGGCGCATGATTGAGGATGCCGGCTTTTTTGTGGAACGCATCGAAGTGGAGTGATCAAACCCAGCGCTTTGGAGCGAATCAAAAAATTGCGCCGAAACCCGACAATGGAAATGAATGAGCCGATTTTTTGGTGTATGCTCTCTTGGGTGTAACTTTCTCCAAGGGGCGAGAGGACCATTTCTCCCATGACCCTGTCTGGGACCACGACCAAATTTACCACCACTGAACTTCAAGAAGCGCTGGAGTCGGTGCACGATTGCGCCACGGAAAAGCCAGCGGTACTGGTGGTGATCTCCGGTGATTTTAAAAGCTCCATATTTGAGCTTCATCCCGGGGTGGTCACCATCGGTCGCAGTGCGGACAATACCATTTTTTTTGAGTGTGACGGGGTTTCCCGGCACCATCTGCGGGTGGTCATTTCCGAGGATGCCGAAACAGTCACCATGGAGGATCTGGGCTCCCGCAACGGCACCTGGCTCAATAATGCCCGCTTGGACTCCCCCTCCCGGCTGAAAAAAGGGGATATCATCGTCATCGGTCGGACCGCCTTTAAATTTTTACCTTGTGGCGACCCGGAGCGACTGGTTTACGATCGCCTCAGACAAGAGGCCAATCTGGATGGTCTGACCCGCTGTTTCAACAAGAGCTATTTTAATCATGCGGTCGACCTGGAGATGCGGAAATCCAAAAAAACGGGTCATCCTCTCTCGCTGATCATGTTCGATCTGGACCATTTTAAAGCCTTGAACGACGGTCATGGCCATGATGCCGGGGATTATGTCTTGGAGGAGTTGGCGGACATCATCCGTGCCAGGGGAATCCGGGAACAGGATATTTTTTCCCGCTATGGGGGAGAGGAGTTTGTCATCCTGCTGCCCAGAACCCAATTTTCCCAGGCACTGCTGATCGCCGAACGGTTTCGAAAGTTGATTGAGGATCACGATTTTATCTATGATGGCACAAAACTGGCCGTCACAGCGTCGGTGGGGGTGGCAGACTGCCGACCGGATGTGCTGACGGGCTCGGATCTCTTTAAACGGGCCGATGCCGCCATGTATCTATCCAAAATGCGGGGCCGTAACAGAATCAGTTCATATGAGGGTTAAAAATGAAGCGCGGAAAGGGGTTATTGGCTGGCTTGGACACGCTGTTCAGGGGCCGTGGCAAGATCATTTTATACCTGTCGGTTGGGTTGGGGCTGGCTGGATGTTCGGGTGAAACCGGGCAGGAGGCCAGGGGCTCATTTGCCAACGAAACCGAAACAGCTGACCCTTGGCCAGATCAGGATACAGATACAGCCACCAGTAGACCACGATCAGACGTTGAAAAAAGCGACGATACGCTCATCAAGGAAAAGGTCCGCTCCCTCTTCCGGGCGGCGGAATCGGTGGGACTCTCCTCCGACGAAGAGTGATGCCACTCTGTGAGGTGGGATCCCGGGACTCTTCCTGGAAAAAACATCCATCCAGGCCGGCTGGTCAGGCACCATGGCGTTCTCCTCCAAAGCCGTGCCAACCCGCTGAAAAAACCACCTGTGCTGCCGGTTGAGATCGTCCGAATTTCGATCATCCCCCCTTCCGGCAACACCGGGGAGCGAGGGTGTACCCGGGTAAACCTGGGGTAAACCCGGGTCGTGCCGGCTCAATGGGCTTTTTATTTCCAGGGCCTGCCTCGTTATCCAGCTCTCATGGGCTTTGGGTGCCTCTTCCCCCCTCAGTGGCGCTTGCCAGGAGAGAAAGAAGGCTTGTGTTGAAAAACAGAAAGCCAGGCTATTTTGTCACCGGTACCGATACCGGGGTAGGCAAGAGTGTTGCAGCCGCCAAACTCCTGCAACAACTGGATGGGGACTACTGGAAGCCCATCCAGTCGGGTCTCGAAGAGGAGATCGACACCCGGGTGGTCCAACATTTGAGCGGCTTGCCTGACAGCCGTTTTCACCCCTCCACCTACAATCTGACCCAACCCCTCTCTCCCCACGAATCGGCCCGCCGGGACGGTGTTGTCATCGACATGACGGCCTTTGTGCCTCCGACACCCCCACGTCCATTGATCATTGAGGGGGCTGGTGGGGTGATGGTGCCGCTGAACGATTCGGCGATGATGGTGGATCTGATGGTACAGCTGGATTATCCGGTCCTGCTCGTGGCCCGCTCCACCCTCGGCACCATCAACCACACCCTGCTTTCCCTGGCGCTACTCAAAAACCGAGGGGTAACGGTTGCGGGGGTGATCCTCAACGGCCCCCTCAACGCCGCCAACCGGGAGGCGATTGAGCAGTTTGGCCAGGTGTCGGTTGTGATGGAAATCCCCCATCTCACCCCCCTCACCCCCGGCTCTCTTGGGGATTTCAACCCCCCTCTCTCCTTACCTGGACACACCCCATGACCACCCGTCATCCCCTGGTGGCGTTGGATCGCCGCCATGTCTGGCACCCTTTTACCCAGGAGCGCACGGCATCCGATCCCATCCCCATCAGTCATGCCCGGGGCACGGTGCTCCACACCACCGATGGTCGGGAATATCTTGATCTCATCTCCTCCTGGTGGGTGATCACCCATGGCCACGGCCACCCGGCCATTGCTCAAGCCATCGGTGAACAGGCAAAACGTCTGGAGCAGGTGATTTTTGCCGGTTTCACCCACGAACCTGCCGTGCGCCTGGCCGAAGGGCTGATCGCCCGACTGCCTGAGGGGCTCAATCGGGTCTTCTATTCCGACAACGGTTCCACCTCGGTGGAAGTGGCTCTGAAAATGTCGTGCCAGTATTGGCAAAATCGGGGGGAGGCCCGGAAGCGGTTTTTGGCTTTTGAGGGGGGGTATCACGGGGATACGGTGGGGGCGATGTCCATGGGGCAGACTTCCGGATTTTTTGATGCCTTTCGCAACATGCTTTTTCCGGTGGATACCCTCCCCTACCCCACCACCTGGGAGGGGGATGAGCGGATTGAACAGAAGGAAAAAGCGAGTTTGGCAGCGGTGGCGGAATATCTCTCCCGTCATGGTTCGGCGTGTGCGGCGGTGTTGCTGGAGCCTCTCATTCAAGGTGCCGGGGGCATGCGCATGTGTCGCCCGGGCTATCTGGCCAAGCTCGCCGCCCTGGTGAAAGAGGCCGGGGTCTTGCTGATTTTTGACGAAGTGATGACCGGATTTGGCCGAACGGGGGCGCTCTTCGCTTGTGAAAAGGCCGGGGTGATTCCGGATATCATCTGTCTTTCCAAGGGGTTGACAGCGGGTTTCATGCCTCTTTCGGCCACGGTGTGTCAGGAGAGGATCTATGAGGCCTTTTTGGGAGAGGGGTTTGATCGGGCCTTTACCCATGGCCACTCTTTCACGGCCAACCCCCTGGGATGTGCGGCGGCGGTGGCCTCTCTGGCTCTGTTCGAAACCGAAAAGACGCTGCAGCGGGTGGCCCGGATTGAAGAGATCCACCGACAGCGACTGGCAGCCCTCAGCCGGTTTCCCAAAGCGCGTCAGCGGCGGGTGACCGGGGTGGTGGCGGCGTTGGATGTGGCGGCTGGGGATCCGGGTTATCAATCCAAGGTGGGGCCTTGGCTGAAACATTTTTTCCTCGAACAGGGATTGCTGCTGCGCCCCCTGGGCAACGTGGTCTATCTGCTCCCCCCTTACTGCATCACTGAGGCCGAGCTGCATCGGGCCTGGGATGGGGTGGAGGCGGCGTTGAAACAGGTGGCTTGAAGCGGCCCCGACACCAAGCTGTTTTTCTTTTGTTTCCCCCCTGGTAGGGTTGTCTCGGGGGGGGTGTTTTTTTCCATGGAACACCCATTCACCCCCCTCTTCCACCCCTTGCCGGTATTCTCTTTGGTTTGGCCGGGGCCTTGAACCTGCAACCCTATTTTTCGGCAGGCTCAACAGTGCGTCAGCCTATCCTGCCAAAAGGTAGGGGGAAAGTCGGACCATTTTGATTCCATTTTTGCTGAAAACTTAAATATTCAACTGGATTGAATCGGGACGATTGCGATGACAATCAAATCGACCTATCGAATCGGCAGCCTGTTTGCAGTGGTGGTGATGCTCACCATCGGCCTCATTTTGCTTGGGGCCACCGAGCGTATCGGGCGGATGAGTCAGCTGGGTATCGCGGCCGGAGAAATCGTCAAATCCGCAGCCGAACTGGAACATTTGACCCACACCTATCTGATGCATCACGAAAGCCGGGCCAAAACCCAATGGTATGCCCGACACACCACCCTGAAAAATCTTTTCCGCCAAATTCCCCCGGTTCCCGAAGAAGCGCAGGTATTGGGGCGGATTCAAAACCACCATAAAAGCCTTCTCCAACTCTTCGGCCCCCTCACCACTCTCCACGATTTACGGCTAACCCACGGCGGAATCGGACAGGACAGCCTCCAACAGGAGCAGGAAAACCGCCTGACCGGGCAGCTGCTTACCAACCTGGAAGCCATGCTCACCGATGCCTTTCGCCTGGACCACCGCATGCATGCCAATATTCGGGAGGCCCAACAGCTGGCCAACTGGATCGCCCTGGGCTCACTCCTCACCCTCACCGGGGTGGTGGTGCTTTTTTCGTTTTTGGGTCGCAAGGTCTCCCGGGCCATGGGAGAGCTCTGCCAGGGGGTGGAAATCATTGGCCAGGGTGGACTCGACCATCAGATTCCTGTTTTGGCCCGGGATGAAATCGGTCAGGTGGCCCAAGCGTTCAACCAGATGGCAACCCGCCTGAAGAGCATGACGGTCTCCCGGGAAGAGCTGGCCCGGGAGATGGATCAGCGCCGACTGGTGGAGCGGGCTTTGCGCCGGGAGCGGGATCTGGCGCAAAAATATCTGGATGTGGCTGAAGTGATGCTTCTGGTGCTGGATGCCCAGGGGCAGGTGGTGATGATCAACCGCAAAGGGGCCCGGGTTTTGGGCATATCCGAGCAGGCCCTGGTGGGACGCTCCTGGTTTGAAGAACGCATCCCGGAACGGGACCGGGAACACCGGCGTCTTTTATTCAGCAGAAGACTCAAGGGTGAAGGGGATCTGGCCAGCTATGTGGTCAACCCGGTTCTCACCAACCGGGGTGAGGAGCGCACCATTGCCTGGCGTCACATCGTGCTCCGGGATGAAGAGGAGCGGATTATCGGTACCTTGAGTTCCGGAGAGGATATCACCGAACGTCTGCGGGACGATGCGGCACTTCGAGTGGCCAAAAAAGAAGCGGAAGCGGCCAACCACGCCAAGAGCGATTTTTTGGCCACCATGAGCCACGAAATCCGCACCCCCATGAACGGCATATTGGGACTGGTGCAGCTTCTGGAACGCTCCGATCTCAATGACGATCAGCTCAGCCACGTCAGTCAAATTACCCAATGCGGCAAATCTCTGCTCTCTCTGCTGGAGGATATTCTCGATCTGTCCAAAATTGAAGCGGGTATGAGTGAGTTGGCTCTCGATTGGTTCGACATCCGACAGTTGGTGCAGGAAACTGCTGGTTTGGCGGCCCATCAAGCCCAAGCCAAGGGGCTGCTGCTGGAAGCTGAGGTCTCTGAAGAGGTGCCCGAACACCTCAAGGGAGATGACAACCGCCTGCGTCAGATTTTAAATAATCTGCTGAGTAACGGCATCAAGTTTACCCAGAGCGGTGCTGTCACCCTTCGGGTGGAACTCCTGGATGATCAAATGGATGAAAAAGGTCGGATCGCCCTGGTGTTCAGGGTGCGGGATACCGGTTCCGGTATTCCGGAGGGAGTGCGGCCCAAGCTCTTTCAACCCTTTACCCAGCGGGATGTCACCACCGCCCGAAAATTTGGTGGCACAGGGCTTGGGCTCGCCATCTCCAAACATCTGGTGGAGTTGATGGATGGGGATATTTCGGTGGAAAACCCACCGGGTCCAGGGAGTGTATTCCGATTTTCCGCCCGACTTGAGACAGGCACGCCTCCCTCTCCCGAAGCGGAAGAGGCCCCTGAAAATCTGACCAGGGAGAACCTTTCGGTCCTGCTGGTGGAGGATGAGCCGGTCAATCAACTGGTCGCCTCAGGACTTTTGACCCATGAAAGCCACCAGGTCACTCTGGCCAGCCGGGGGGATGAAGCCCTGATTCAGCTTCAGAAGAAAAAATTTGATCTGATTCTGATGGATCTGCACATGCCGGTGATGGATGGCTTGGAGACCACCCGGCGCATCATGAAGATGATCGGAGAGGGGGAGATGGCTGACACCCCCATCGTCGGTCTCACCGCCAACGTCCTGAAAGAGACCCTGGCCCGCTGCCGGGAGCTGGGGATGGTGGAGGTGGTGGCCAAACCCTTTGAGGTGGAAGCCTTGAATCGGGTGTTGCAGCGCATCGTGATCCGGCCTCCTGGAAACCAGGCAGCTGGGAAGGCGTAGGCTCGGTTGTGGGAGATTAAACGGTCGGATTGAGTGAGGGTTGAGCTTGATTCAACGATGGGTGGCATCACAAGGGTAGCGCAGCGGATTCAGCACGGCCACGCCCCCTTGCCGCCATCCATCCAACCAACACATTTCGGCAAGAAGCCCCGGAACCACTCTTCCCAAAGCCCAACTCAAAGCCAATGAGTCGAGGGATCCCGGGGCCAACCCTGCTCACCATCCAAAAGGATGATGGGGCCGGCAGGGTATTCGGTCAATCCAATGTTTCTGACCTATCCATCCATCTTATTCGACTTCCCTTGGAGGCCCGATCCAAAGCATGCGACCCCCGTTTTTGTTACCGGATGAAGCTCAAATTTTTTGGCTCTCTAGTTGGCAGCCAGGGGCAAAAAGACCACATCCTGCATCAAATCCTTCTGCTTGGTGAGGCTCTCGACCCGCCGCAAGGATTCGCCCATGCGCTCCCGCACATCATTGACCTGCTCCTGAATCTGGGCCTTCTTTTCAGCTTCCATGGCCAGCACGGATTCCATCTCCCGAATCACCGGGGTCTGGGCTGTCAGGGTGTTGAGATAATCCAACCGCTTGTCTTCGGTGGAAATTTCCGGATTTTCCAGGGAAAAGGCTTGCACCTCCCGGTAGGCTTCCTTGGCCTCGGCCACCGGCTTTTTGGCCCGCTCCAAGGCCCGTTCAGCGGCCGCCACCACCCGATCCTGAGCCGTCATCTCTTCCAGAATCGGCTTCAGCTTGGAATCTTCGGCATCATAATCCTTGCTCGCCAGATCAATCCGGGATTGCAGCTCGCCAATCTGCTGATTCATCTCCTGGGAGGTGACCGCATAGGACCAGTAGGAGGGCAATCCATGGGCTCGAATCGCCGAAGGCACTGCCAGGGCCATCACGCCAGCCAGAAAAATAATGGAGACCCGCCCCACACGTACCCGTTTTATGCTCTTAGCCATCTTTTCACACCTCCCAATCCATCTTCCGGTCTGTAACCGATATAAAAACCGGTCAGACCCATGATATGCTGTTTTCCATGGAGAGCCCCGAACCATCAGATACCGCCCTTCCCTTTGAGGAGGGTTTCCTGATCAGCCTGCTGACCCTGGCGTTCATCGGTCTGCTCTGGCTCTTTCAGCCCTTTTTGCCCGGCCTCTTTCTCGCCTTGCTCCTGGCCTCTTCCACCTACCCCCTCTATCTGGGGCTTCAGAAACGCCTGAATATCTCTTCGGACGTCGCGGCCATTTCCATGACCGTTTTGATGTTTTTTTTGGTTATTTCCCCTGTGGTCTATCTTCTGATTGCCACCGGAGTGCGGCTGGCCCGGGCGGTGGCGGAGCTTAAAAACTGGCTGTCGGGATTTGGCAGCGTCGAAGTACTTCTCGTTGATCTGCGGGATAAAATGGCCCATCTGCCGATTCCAAATGAGCTTCAGGAATTTCTCCTGGAGCAGGCTGGGGCCCACGCCGGTGATCTGGGGGAAAAAATAGCGGGGATACTGCTTTTTCTCTTCAGAGGTGTGACCGACAACAGCCTGGCTTTCGTCTCCTCCCTGATTTTAATCACCTTCGCCCTCTTTTTTTACTATCGGGATGGGGCCAAAATTGTCGAGCGGATCAAGCACCTCACCCCCCTGGCCAACCATTTGGACGATATCATCCTCTATCGCTTCGAAGCATTGGCCACGGTGTTGACCCTCTCCACGGTGAGTATCGCCCTCCTCCAGGGGCTCTCCCTCTCCCTGGTGACCGCTTTTATGGGTCTGCCCTGGTTTTATCTGGGTGTAGCCATTGCCGTGGCCTCCTTCATCCCGGTGGTGGGGGGGTTGATCGTCTGGGGGCCACTGGCCTATTGGCTCTACTGGAAAGGGGAGGTGGGGAGTGCTGTTTTCATTACCTTTTGGGGAGCGGTGGTGATCGGCTTTGTGGTGGATAATCTGGTCCGCCCCATCCTGATCAAAAAACTCTCCGGGATGCGTTCCCAATCCGATACCGGGGGAGATCTGGATGTCTTGAGCCACACCCTGCTGACGGTACTGGCCACCTTTGGCGGGCTCATCAGTTTTGGCATTCTGGGGCTTTTTTTCGGACCGATGATCGCTGCCATGGCCATCACCATCTTTGACGTTTATGAATTAAAACACGGCCATCACCTGGACCGATCCTGAAAAGAGGGCAAGCGAAAGAGCAGAAGAGCGTTTTACAGAAGTGAAAGAAGAGAGGTCACCATTTCAGCCAACACCCCCAGCTCACCCCCCCTGGCGCGCATTTTACAGCCTGGTTGGACCATTTTCCGTGGAAAAGTCGGACATTTACGCTACAATCACCATTGAATCCAACCCCCTGGAGGGAATCTCACCATGCCGGTGGAAACGGTCATCGAACTGGTCATCAACGCCCTCAAGCTCGCCTTGATCATCTCAGCTCCCATGCTGCTTACGGCGCTGACCGTGGGTATTCTCATCTCCCTGTTTCAGTCGGTCACTCAGATCCAGGAGATGACCCTCACCTTTATTCCCAAAATTTTGGCCACCTTCCTGGCCCTCACCTTGACCCTTCCCTGGATGATCCGCACCTTCATGGATTATTTCCAAACCCTCTTCCAGTCCATCCCCCGGGTGCTGGGTTAAATCAGCCGGGAGCGGGCCATGGATCCCATCGCCTTAATGGATTTTTTGGGTTTTTCCACCGGCGAAATCGAACGGATGATGCTGATTGCGGCCCGGCTCACGGGTCTTTTTCTCACAGCCCCCTTCTTTTCCCGCAATGTCGGCCCCATGCGGGTTCGGGTGGTACTGCTTTTGTCCCTCACCCTGGTACTCTATCCCCTGGTTCCCCCTTGGCCCCAGGAAGGTACAGGGGAATTGGGACCGATCTTTTTTGCGGTCATCGGTGAAATTTTTATCGGTACCGTCATCGGCATGTTGGCCCACTGGGCGCTGGTTTCGGTGCAGGTGGCGGGGGGCATCATGGGATTTCAGATGGGGCTTTCCATGGCCCAGGTGATGGATCCCACCTCCGGCATGCAGGAGGGTGTGCTCTCCAACCTGCTCTATCTCACGGTATTGATGATTTTTTTAAGCATCGATGGCCACCATCTGCTTTTGGAGGGAATTGCCCACAGTTTTACAACTCTGCCCATAGGGGGTGGGCTGCCGAGAATCGATACCATTTTGGAAAGTGGCGTGACAGCCATGGGGCAGCTTTTCGTGATCGCCATTTTAATCTCCGCTCCGGTGATTGCCGCCACCAAGCTCCTCTATCTGGGTATGGGGCTCATCAACCGCGCCTCCCCCCAGGTGCAGGTCTTTTTTCTGGCGATGCCGGTGGCGCAAATGTTGGGTTTTTTGGTGATGGGGCTCACCATGACCATTTTCGGCCAGGTGCTGATCCGGGAGATGGAGGGATTTATCCGGGCGGCCTTCAAGTTGGGGGGCATCTCCTAGGGTTCCCGGCAAATAGGATTCCTGGCAAAACCGCGCAACACCCCTATGATGTGAGCAGTCCGGAAAGCTTTTTTATCGACTTTTTATAGCCATTCGAATCAAGAATTGGACATATGCCGTTGCACTTTTTTCGTCATTCCCGCGAATGCGGGAATCCAGGGCGTCTGGCGCGAAACTTTCCAAATATTGCTTCACTTTCAACAAAATACCGACCTTGCTGAAGATTCGGTTTTTCCTTGAGGGTCATGATTATCTCTCTGGATCCCCGCCTTCGCGGGGATGACGAGTCAGAGAAGAGTGTCCAATTCTGAGGTAGACCTACTATAATCATTTGGATTCAACCCCCGGGAGGCATTTTACCTCTCATTTCCAGGGTATGACCTCGTCATGGCCGAAGATACCGACAAGGATTCAAAAACAGAGGAGCCCACCGGCAAGCGGCTGGGGGATGCCCGCAACAAAGGGCAGGTGGCCACTTCCCGGGAGGTGGGGACCGCATTTCTGTTTTTGGCGGCGACCGGGCTTTTCTATTTTCAGGGCCGCTCTCTTTGGAACGCCTTACAGGAAAAGCTGCGCTTTTTTTTGGGCGGGGCGATCAGCAACGAGCTGACCGAATATGGGGTGGTGCTGCTGCTTCAGGATCTGGTCAAGGCGGTGGTGCTGGATCTGGCGCCTTTTTTTATCGTCTTCGTAGTGATGGCGTTGATGGGCTCGATTCTGCAAAACGGTTTTATGATCAGCTTTGAAGCCCTCAAGCCCAAATTTTCCAAGCTCAACCCCATCACCGGCTTCAAGCGGCTTTTTTCCATGCGCTCCCTGGTGGAACTGCTCAAATCCATCATGAAGATGACGGTGATTTCCCTGGCGGTGTGGTATGCCCTCAAGGATAGCTCCGATAAAATTTTGGGGCTTGCCGCCACCTCTCTCGAAGATATGATCACCTTCATGGCCGACGACATCATCCAGGTGATGTGGTTGGTTACTTTGGCTTTTATTTTTCTGGCCCTGATCGATTTTATCTATCAGAAATTTGAATATATCAAAGGCCTGCGCATGTCCAAGCAGGAGGTCAAGGACGAACAGAAACAGATGGAAGGTGACCCTCTGATCAAGGGCCGCATCCGTCAGATTCAACGGGAGATGGCCCAGCGACGCATGATGGATGAAGTCCCCCAGGCGGATGTGGTGCTCACCAACCCGACCCACTATTCGGTGGCCTTGCGCTATACCGCCGGAGAGATGAGTGCCCCCAAGGTGGTGGCCAAGGGGACCGGACATATCGCTTTGCGGATTCGGGAGTTGGCGAAAGAAAACGGGGTACCGTTGGTGGAAAATCCCCCCTTGGCCCGCAACCTTTATCAGGGTGTGGATCTGGATCAGGCGATTCCGGCGGAATATTTTAAGGCGGTCGCCGAGGTGCTGGCTTATGTCTTCAGTCTGAAGCGGGCCGGTCAAGCCCACGCCAGGTGAGGATAGGGCGTGCCGGAATTCCGGCTCTTCTCTGATATTTGCCGGGAGATTGACAGGTCAGTCGCTGACGGATTGACGGATTGATGACTGAATCAGGGCTGGATCAGTGGCTGGATCAGGACTGAATCAATGGCTGGGGAATGGACCCCTTAGCGGTAGCGCTTGCGCTTAAAAAGATCCGCCTTTCGACTGACAATTCGATCCAAAAACAGTTTTCCCTGGAGATGATCCATTTCGTGTTGCACCACCCGGGCCTCAAAATCACGCATCCCCAGGGCATGCTCTCGACCATCCCGATCCTGAAACTGAACCGAAATATCTGTAGCGCGTATCACATTCGCGGTATAGTCGGGGAGTGAAAGACACCCCTCCCGCCCCACCTCCAGGCCGTTCCAGGTGAGGATGGCCGGATTGATAAGCACCAACTCTCCGTGATGCGCCTTGGGGGGTTTGCGGGCCAGGCCACAGTTGATCACCACCAGCTGGATCAAGTGACCCACCTGGGGTGCGGCAACCCCCACACAGGCGGGAGCCACCTGCATGGTCTCCAGGATGTCATCAATAAAGACTTGCAGATCGGGATCTTGAAAATCGGCCACATCTTGGCAGGTTTCCCGAAGACGCTTGTCAGGATAGGTGAGGATAGGTAGTGCTGGCATATTTTTTGCTTAACAATGCTGTAAGGACAGTCGTGACATCAAAACCGCCAAGCCAACCCCCGGATATCCGAATATCAAGTCACAAGGGACCATCCAGGGTGGGGTGACAGCGTATTGGCGACTGACCGATTTGGGTCAAAAGGGGAACGGTCACAACGCCCCACGGTGGTTAAAGCTCGAACACATTTGCAGCTCTGACGGAAACATCCACATCGATTTCCCGGCCCAGGGCGTCGAGACGCTCCTTAAGCCCTGTCAGATCGGTCAATCCTTCGGCTTCAATCACCATGGAATAGACCGGTCGCCCGGATGCTCCGGCCACCTGGGTGTGAAGATCGTGAATGTTGCCCCCCTCCTCTTCCAGGATTTGGGTCACCCGATAAACGATCCCCGGCTGATCGGCCCCGAGCACGCTGATGATACACTCCTCACCGATGGTCTCCTGGTCGGTTGGAGCAGGGGTGGGACCAGTTTCTTCCCCGGGAAGATCCTGAAGCGTGACGTTGAGGGCCATGGCACGCACAATATCAGTAAATTTTTCCTCAAGGAGAGGAGTGGTTAAACCCTCTGGCAGGCGCAACACCAGCATGATGGTAAACTCTCCCCGCAAGCGGGTCATGCTGGAATCTTCAATGTTGCAGCCGGTTTCGAAGAGCAATTTGGCTACTTGAGCCACGATGCCGGGCTGATCTCGACCGGCCAGAGTCAACAGTGCGAATTGGTTCATGGTGGATTTTGTGCCTTTTTTGTCGAAAACTCCTTTATAACCGGCCTTCCAAACCCTAGGCTCTGTTACTGTCATCGCCCAGAGCGGTTTCGTCAAGTGGTGAAGCAATGTCTCGACAACGGTCTATGGAAAACGCCCCCAATCGTGAACAACAACTCTTCCTGGTGACCGGGGGAATTATCCTCGTCCTCATCCTGGTGGTCGTGGTGTTCGATCTGGTCCGCTCCCCCAAGGAGCCGGAGAGCGTGGATATCACCCGTCCGGTGGTCAAACTCCCAGCCCCCCCGGAAGGCACCGCGCCGAAAAAAGCCCGGGGTGAAACCCGCTGGATCACCACCGTCTCCCCTGCGCCCATTTTTGCCAACACCGACAACGACCAGGCGGCACCCACCGGGATGGATCAAAACCAGGCACCCGAACCTGATACCAGTGCCACGGATACCACGGCCAAGAGCAGAAGCACCACCTCTCCCCCAGCCCACAAGGTCACGGTGGGGGATGAGGATATCGCCATGCCGGCCCGCACCACCATGGGCAGTGCGACAGCAACACCCACAGTCACCAAGCCCATCGTTTCACCCAAGACCACCTCCAAGGCCAAAACCAGGGCGACCACGACCACGAGCAAAATCGCCTCCACCATCAAGAACGCTACCCGAACCCCCTCCAGGGTGACCACGCCAACCACCAGTCAAACAACGAGCAGCGCCACCGTACCCACCGCTTCCTCTTCCAGAAAAAGCGGCTATTCGGTGCAGCTGGCCTCCTTTTCCAATGAATCCAATGCCGCAGCCCTGCACGCCCAGATCGCCAATCTGCGTTTCAACAACCAACGCCTCCCGGTCTATCGCCAGACCGTCAGTGTCGGCGGTAAAAACTATTACCGGGTGCGGGTGGGGCCCTTCGCCTCCAAAAAAGAAGCGGAGCAGGCTTCGGTTTTGGTGCGTTCCAAGGCGGCCATCACCGGCTCAGTGGTTGCAAACCGCTGAATACCCCAAAGGAGTGGTTGATTCCATGGATGGAGCCAACGTTTGATGGGGAATCTCCGGGTTGAAGGGATTCATCACCAGTTTGGGCGGCAACGGGTTCTCCATGGGGTCGATCTCAAAGCAGACGCCGGGGCGTGTATCGCGCTTTTTGGGGCCAACGGCTCCGGCAAATCAACCCTGCTCGCCATTTTGGCCACCCGCCTGAAACCCCGCCGGGGACAGGTCTTCCTCAACGATCTCGATATCAGCCAACACGGTGAAGAAGCCCGGGGATTGCTCCTGTATGTGGGGCATCATACCCATCTTTACGGCCATCTGACACCCATGGAAAACCTCCGCTTTTTCGCAGACTTGCGGCGCCTTGAGGTGGATGACGGGGCGTTGCGGGAGGCGATTGGGGTGGTAGGGCTGGGGCGCTTTCGGGATCGTGCGGTGTTGGGATTTTCCGCTGGCATGCGCAAGCGTCTGGCGCTCTCCCGGATGCTCCTGGCCAAGCCTGCCCTGCTGCTTTTGGATGAGCCCTATTCCGCCCTGGATACCCAGGGGATCGGCTGGCTCAACGACACCCTGAACAGCTATCTCAACCAAGGGGGCACGCTGCTTTTGGCCAGCCACGAACCAGAACGGGTGGCCGCCCTCCCCCACACCCCCTATCGACTCATCAAGGGTCGTCTGCACCCGGAGCCTGCCCACTTGCCGGGCGGCACATCGTCCCCCTCAAAGCCTGTTCCAACCGAAACCAGCCCGGGACCACAGGAGTAACCCACCTTGCTCAAGGCCGCCTACCGTATCGCCTGGAAGGATGTGATGGGGGATCTGCGCCGTCGGGCGACCCTCTCCTCCATGGTTTTTTTCGCCATCTCGGTGCTGGTGGTCTTTCAAGCCGCCTTCGAACCCGACCGCCTGGAAGCAGCCCGCCTGCTACCGGGTCTACTCTGGACCACCCTGCTTTTTACCAGTCTGGTGGGTCTGGGACGGGTGTTTCAGGCAGAAGAGGAAGATGGCGCTTTTGAGGGACTGCTGATGGCGGCAGTCCCCAGGGGGGTGGTCTTTTTCGGCAAATGGTGGGGCAATCTTTTTCTCACCTCGCTGGTGGTGGCTATCCTGCTGCCTCTGACTTTGGTACTCTTTAACGTCGATGCCTGGGAGAAAATTCCGGCTATTTTGGGTATCCTCTTTTTGGGCACATTGGGACTCACCGGATTGGGGGTGCTGCTGGCAGCGATGACCCAGGCGGCCCGTTCCCGGGAGACCCTGCTGGCGCTGCTGCTGCTGCCTCTGGTGGCCCCCTTGCTGATCGCTGGCGTGCAGGCCACCGGCGCGGTACTTGGCAACGGTGGTGAAGCGGGGCCCTGGTTGCGACTGTTGCTCATCTTTGACGTGGTTTATCTGGCCTTGTCCCCCTGGGCCTTCGGCTGGTTGGTGGAGGAGTAGGATCGTTATGAATCTGATGAAAAAAATACAACGTCCCTTGGGAATCGGGGCGCTCGTTTTGTTGATGATCGGAATGTACCTGGTGATCCAGGCTCCGGCGGATTTTCAGCAGGGCAATTCGGTGCGGATTCTCTTTATCCATGTTCCCTCCGCCAAAATGGCCCTCCTGACCTATATCGTCCTGACCATTTCCAGCATCATGTTTCTCTGGAAGCGCAACGAAACGGCGGACATCATCGCCGATGCGGCAGCTCCCGTGGGGGCGGCTTTTACAGCGGTCACTCTGGCCACCGGTTCCATCTGGGGCAAGCCCATGTGGGGCACCTGGTGGGCGTGGGATGCCCGTTTGACCTCCATGCTGGTGCTTTTGATCATCTATATGGGTCTGATGGCGCTGCGCAACGCCATGGACGATCCCCAAAAGGGCGCCCGAGCCACAGCTGTGCTCGCCATTATCGGGGCGGTGGATCTACCCATCATCCACTTTTCGGTCACCTGGTGGCGCACCCTGCACCAACCTCCATCATTTCAGGGTAGCAAAGGCGGCATCCACATCGCCGGTCCCCTGCTCACCCCATTGCTTGTGATGGCGGTGGCGTTCATCCTGCTGGGGGCTTATCTCGTGACTTTAAAATCCCGGGAAGTGGCTGCCCAAAGAGATTTGGCAGCTAAAGATGCGGACGCCGCCATGGAAGAACTCCACGATTGACCAGCCTGGAAGATCGAGCCGGGGTCTGAAATAATTGAACCGGCTGGACAGATCCGAACTCTGAAAAGATGGATCTGATGAAATTGTTTTAAATGGAAATGGCGTTTTATGGTCATTTTGGTAATAAAAAAAGACAGGTAAAAACAAAATCAAGACCTTGGGGCTGCACCCCAAACCCGCTGAATATGGTAAAGATAAGATCAAAAGATAAAAAATAAAATCAAGACCTTGGGGCTGCGCCCCAAACCCGCTGGATATGGAAAGATAAGGTCAAAAGACAAAAAACAAAGTCAAAACCTTGGGCTCTGCCCAAACCCGGTAGGGGGATAATCCCCCTACACCCCTAACAGTAAAATCAAAATCACACCGGCAACCCCTCCCAAGCCGATTCCGGTTTGGTTTTCTGGGTATCCATACCCACTCAATGAGGATCATATGTGGATTGAGATAGGACATTTCGCCACCCTGATGGCGCTTTTGTTGTCTTTTTACCAGATCATCGCCTCCCTCTACGGAGCCCATGCCGCCAGACCCGCCTGGGTCCGTTCAAGCCGGCAAGCAGCAATTGGCTCCAGCCTGCTTTTGACCATCGCCGTGGCAGGGCTGATCATCTCCTTCATGACCCATGACTTTTCAGTGCGCTATGTCGCCAGTCATGCTTCGCTGAATCTGCCGGTCTTTTATCTGGCCACAGCCATGTGGGGAGGGCATGAAGGATCGCTGCTGCTCTGGGCCTGGCTGCTTTCTGTCTTCATAGCAGTCGCGGCGTGGCGTCACTGGAAAACCCATGCCCTTTCGATGCCGTGGATTTTGGCGATTCTGGGAGCTTTGCTGGCGGGATTTTTGATTCTGGTGCTGTTTCTCTCCACCCCCTTCGAACGGTTGATTCCCCCCCCCATGGATGGCCGGGAGTTGAATCCCCTGCTCCAGGATCCGGGAATGGTATTTCATCCGCCGTTTCTCTACATGGGCTATGTGGGGTTTGCCATTCCCTACGCCTTTGCCATGTCGGCGCTCATCGTCGGCAAAACCGGGGAAGAGTGGATTTTGGCCACCCGCCGCTGGACCCTCTTTTCCTGGGCCATGCTCACCACCGGCATCATCTTCGGGGCTTATTGGGCCTACTATGAACTGGGTTGGGGGGGTTACTGGGCCTGGGATCCGGTGGAAAATGCCTCCTTCATGCCGTGGCTGACGGGAACCGCCTTTCTCCATTCGGTGATGGTTCAGGAACGACGGCAAATGTTCAAGATTTGGAACCTCTTCCTGATCATCACCACCTTTGCGCTGTCGCTGTTGGGCACCTTCCTGGTGCGCTCCGGGGTGCTCTCTTCGGTGCACGCCTTTGCCACCGATCCGGGGCGGGGGGTCTTTATTCTCGTCTTCATGTCGGTGGTGTTGCTCTTTTCCTTTGGGGTGTTGGTGTTTCAGTCCGATCATCTCAAGACCAAAATCACCATTGAAAGCCCCTTCAGTCGGGAAACCGCCTATCTGTTCAACAATCTTTTTCTGGTGGTGGCGACGATCACGGTCTTGCTGGGCACCCTCTATCCCTTGGCAGTGGAGACCTTTTCCGATGCCAAGGTGTCCGTCGGTGCGCCCTATTATAACAAGGTATTCATTCCCATCATGTTGGGCATGTTGGTTTTAATGGCCATTGGTCCCCTCATTCCCTGGCGGCGGGCCTCTATTGCGCAGTTGAAAAAGAGCCTGCTTTTGCCCCTGGGAATTGGTGCGGCGGGCTTGCCTCTGGGGTTGGTTTTGGGCATCGACCACCCATACGGCCTGGCGACCCTGGTGCTGATCCTCTTTGTGGGCTCGACCCATCTGTTGGATGTGGTGCGAGGCGTTCGCTCCCGAATCACCCGGGATGGGGGCAGCATGGGGAGTGCTCTCTGGCGGTTGATCGGTCGCAACAAACGGCGCTACGGCGGATTTGTCGTCCATTTCGGAGTGTTGGTGATGGCGGCGGGCTTTATCGGCTCGGGGCTTTTTCAGGAAGAACAAAATCTCCTGCTCCAACCGGGGGATTCGGTCAAAATCGGCTCTTGGGAGATCACCCTGGAGGGGGTTGGGGAGACGTCAAAGCGCAACTGGACCGCTTTGGAAGCCACCATTCGGGCCAAATCCGACAGTGAAGAGGTCATCCTGCGGCCCCAAAAACGGGTCTACAGCGTCAACTCCCAGCCCACCACCGAGGCGGCCATTCACACCAACTGGAAGGAAGATCTCTATGTGGTGCTGGGGGATCCCGTCGGGGAAACCTGGTCGATCCGGGTTTATGTCAATCCATTGGTCGTCTGGGTGTGGGGGGGCTCATTGCTCATGGCGTTGGGGGTGATCATTTCCCTTATGGGTGGGGGTGGCGTGTTGCGTCGGGAGAAAAAAGTCTCATGAAAACGCTTTGGAAAATCGTCTTGTTGGGGATTGTTGCGGCTATTTTGGTTCTCTTTGCCTTGGGGCTTAACAACGATCCCCGGAATATCCCCTCACCCTTGGTAAATCGCCCGGCGACCCCTTTTACCGCACCGGCTTTGGATGGCCGGGGAGATGTTTCCCTGAGCGATTATCAGGGCCAATGGGTGTTGGTCAATTTTTGGGGTTCATGGTGTGTCAGTTGTATTGCGGAGCATCCCTATCTGATGGTGCTGGCCCAAATCGCCCAATCCAGGCCTGACTTTTCCATCGTGGGGGTGGATTTTCGGGATACCCAAGGGGGGGCTGAACGCTTTTTGCAGCGTCATGGCGACCCTGGTTATCGCCACGCCAAGGATCCCAAGCAGAAAATTGCCATCGATTGGGGGGTTTATGGGGCGCCGGAGTCGTTTTTGGTGGATCCCAACGGCATGATTCGCTTGAAGCATACCGGCCCTCTCTATGATGGCTGGTTTGAGCGGGTAGCCCTGCCGCTTTTGCAAGAGACACCGGAAACAAAAGAACAAGCAGCGCCAATCGGCGTCAAAGGGGAGAAGGGGTGATGATGGGTCCGATTTATCAATCCATTGGCAAGGTGATGCTCCTCGCAGGTGTGCTCCTCTTTTCCCAACCCGGATGGGCCACGGAACTGGCGGAGGATCCCAGTGAGGCGCAAGTGCGGATTATCGCTCAGGATTTGCGCTGTGCGGTGTGTCAAAACCAATCGATCTACGAATCCAATTCGGATCTGGCCAAGGATATGCTGGAGGTGATTCGGGATAAGGTCCGTGCGGGAGAAGAGGAAGCGGCGATTCGGGACTATTTTTTCCAGCGTTATGGCGATTACATCTATCTGGAGCCCACCAAGGATGGCATGAACGCGGTGCTCTGGTTCGGCCCTTTCATTGCGCTGGGAATCGGTGCCTGGGCTTTGTGGGCGGCGCTGGGTCGCTGGCGCAAGAGCGCAGCCTCAAACCTGGACCCTGCTACCGCCGCCGCTGCCACAGCTGCCTCCCCCTCCCCCGGCTCGGAAGGGGATAAGATGCAAAAGCGGATTGAGCAGGAACTTGAAAAGGTGGATGTGTGAGTGTGTCTAGGCCTTTAGAATAGGGCTTCTATTTCACCAAAAGGAACCATCATGACTTACATCGCCCCAGATACTGAAGGGTTTTGAACAACCCCGCATCAAAATGAACAATAAGGCCGACCAGAGTGTTTCTCTGAAGTCGGCCTTTGTGATTGTTCTTTCCCTTAAGCCTCTATCACGTGGTTTGGATACTATTCAAATTCTGGTCAAGATGGAACAGATACGAATGAAGGAGGCCTGGGATGGGTATTTTAGCACTAAGCGCTGACGAACGAGTGAAAGATCTGGCTATCGACGAGGCCTACCTCAACGTCGATCTCATGGATGGCCGTCGCATATCGGTGCCTTTGGCCTGGTATCCCCGTCTACTGGAGGCCAGCCCCGAAGATCGCTCAGAGTGGCAGGTGTGTGGGGGTGGCTATGGGATTCACTGGCCCCGGTTGGATGAAGATCTCTCCACCGAAGGCCTGCTCCGGGGGGCTCCTGCGCCCGGGTTCACGTCTGATTCCCACACCGCTGATCCCTGATTCCCTCCTGTAACACCACAAACCCACACACATCGCCTGCATCCTCAAAGTATCAAAGCAGTCCCCCCCCCTTTCTTGCGGATCAAGCTGGACAACCAGCCATCCCCACCGCCACAATCCCCCATCATGAAAATCCTCTTCACCATCGATGTGGAAACCTGGCCGGTGACCACCGATCCGGAGACGTTCGGAGATTATTTCGAGCGCTGTATTTTTGGGCGGGTTGGGGATGGGGCGTGGGGGCTTTCCTATCAGCTTGATATCTTTCGGCAATACGATCTTCAAGCGGTCTTTTTTGTGGAGCCCCTGTTTGCCGGGGTGATGGGGCTTGGGTTTCTGGAGCGGATCGTTTCCCCCATTTTGGCAGCTGGTCACGACATTCAGCTCCACACCCATCCCGAATGGCTCAGCCAATACACCCCTCCCCTCCTGCCCTCAAAGACTCCCCGCCACCGGATGCATGATTATGCCGAAGGGGAGCAGGTTGAGATCATTGAGCAGGGGCTCAAGCTGCTGAAAAAATGTGGTGTTGATCAGGTGCAGGCCTTTCGGGCGGGGAGCTTTGGCGCCGATGACAACACCCTCAAAACCCTCTCCCAAACCGCCATCACCATGGATTCAAGCTTTAATCCCGGCTATCCCGAGTGCCGGATCACCCCTCCCCGCTCCTCCTCTTCCAACTCTGCCCCCCCCTCCCCCTGGCAGCCGGTCCGCCACCACGGCATCCTGGAATTTCCCATGGGGGGGTTCAGCGATTGGCCGGGGCACACCCGCCACTTGCAACTGACAGCGGTCTCAACGGCTGAAATGACGGGAATGATCGAACAGGCCTATGAAAAAAAATGGCGCTATCTGGTGATTCTGTCCCACAGTTTTGAACTCCTCAACCGCAGCCGCAGCCGGAAAGACCCCATCATGGTGCGACGTTTTGAAGCGCTCTGCCAATTTTTGGCGAATAATCGACAGCGATTCCAGACCATCGGTTTTGCTGACATCGACCCCCAAGCCTGGAGCAACGATACCGCCTGCCACCCCCCCCTGACCTCCCATCCCCTGCGCACCCTCCACCGCATGGGCGAGCAGCTTTTTCGCCGGGTCTACGCGCCATGAATCCCAACGCACCCCAGCCAATCGTTCTGAAATATCAGCTCGGTGAGCGAATTTTGTTTCGCCATACTTTTCAGCTCACCGTGGTGGAGCACCCCCTCGGCCAGTTGTTGGACCAACCGCCGCATTCAACCACCTCCTCCAGCTCCCTCCCCAAGGATGGTGACGGCGTGCTGTTTCGGGGACTGCCCATGCCCAAACATCCCGGGCGTCCCGCTATTGGGGATCGGGGTGTGCTCTATGTCCCGTCCCACTATCAGCGCCACTATATCGATCTGTCCGGCTCCTTTGGGGATTATCTCCAGGGTTTTTCCGCCAAATCCCGCTCCACTCTAAAACGCAAAGTGAAAGCTTTCGGCCAATTTTCCGGGGGGGAGATCCGCTGGCAGCTCTATCGCAAGGCGGAAGAGATGGATGTTTTTTATCGATTGGCCCGGGAAATATCCGCCATCACCTATCAGGAGCGGCTATTGGATGTGGGGTTGCCGGAGGGGATCGAATTTTTAAAAAATCTGCAAATCCAGGCCCGGGGGGGGAAGGTTTGGGGGGCGATTTTGTTTCATGGGGAAAAACCGGTCAGCTATCTCCATCTGCCAATCCATGATGGCGTCATGCTCTATCGGCACCTGGGATTCCACCCGGACTATCGCCGCCACTCTCCGGGTACGGTGCTGCAATATTTGGTGTTGGAGCAACTCTTTGAAAAGCCATATGAACCAGCCATCCGCTGGTTTGACTTTACCGAAGGAGAGGGAGAGCACAAGCGGTTTTTTGGCAATGGCCGGATTCCCAGCGGCAATCTGTTTTTGCTGAAGCCCACCTTTAAAAATGCTGTACTCACACTCAGCCATGCAGGGCTTGAGGGGCTTTCCAAGTGGTTGGTAGGACTCCTTGAAAGATTTGGGATCAAGGAGCGGGTGAAGCGGTTTTTTCGTCGGTGACGACTGACCTGCTGGGAATGGGAATGCAAAGTCAAAAGATTAAAGTCAAAAGACAAACCTTGGGCTCTGCCCAAACCCGGAAGGGGGATAATCCCCCTTCACCCCTAACAGTAAAATCATTTTGATTGGGGATTCCGGTTTGTTTGGATAAAGTCGCAAACCAAGCTATTTTTCTGGAGATCCAGGAAAAGACCCTGCTCCCCCTCTTTGATCTCAAATCCCAATGATTCCAACGTCTGTCTGGCAGGCGTATTACGATTGGTGGGCTGAAAGTTGACCCAAAGCTGCTCTACCCCCGCCTCCCCCTCCAGCAAGGAATTAAAAAACGCCTGCTCAATAAACTTGCCCTGCACCCGGCAGGAGAGCATGAACTCCTCCACCCGCAACACCCCACCAACCCGCCTCACCAAGCTAAATCCCACAATGCCGTAAGAGCCAAACCGGTCGGAAACCGACAGCACATGCTTTTGCAAATCCGGATCCCGCAACAGCCCGGGCAAAGCATCCCGACCATATTTGGCCCCGGAAAAATTGAGCTGATTGGTCCGCTGCATCAACTCCGCCACCCGCCCCGCCTGTTGAGAACCATAGGGCTGCACCGTCAACACAATCTCGCAGGAAGCCAAAAAACCCCGATAATCCGCACCAAAGCGGGATTGTACCTGCTCCCGAACGAAAGCATCCTGATAGTAGCGCCGCCGCTCTTTGGCTTCACTGCTGGTGCTCCCCTGAAACCGGGGATGATCGACCAGTTCCGAAAGCCGCCCCACCTCAAAAACAGCCACCTGGGGCAACGCCCGGGAGACCTCTTCCAGCTCAAAGGGGGAGTCGTCGATGAAAGCAAAGGTGTTGAGCCCGATATTCAACTGCCGGGCGATCTCTTTGATGTTACCGCTTTTGGGCCGCCAGTTGATTTGAGGGGCCAGGAAATAGTCGGACAGGCCCATTTTTTCCAACATTTTCCACGCCTGGTCGTGATCGTTTTTGCTGGCAACGCTGTTGAGAATCCCCCGCTGATCCAAGGTTTCAATCAACTCCCGCACCCCGCTTCGCACCCCCTTGGGCGCCCCTTCCAGTAAAACCCCCTGCCACAGGGTGTGATCCAGATCCCAAACCAGGCATTTGATGTTTTCCATTTGGGGCTTGGTCCGAAAAACCACAAAATCGGCAGTGCCAATCACCAGCTCCCCCCACTCCTTACCCCGGCCCCCTTCCATCTCCGGCACCAACGCCACATCAAAAGGCAAACCACAGCCACTCACCGATTGAAAGAGGCGCGCTTCGAACTGGTGGCGATTGTGACCCGGATCCAGGGTGATGCGGACAGAAAAGGGGGGAGGAATTTGAGCCCCCTGTTGTGCCGGTTCAAGGCTTGCGCGGGAGACGCTCATGGTGAGATTTAAAACCAGAGAGTTGGCGCCCGGATTGAAGGTTTCCAGCACAAAAGCATCCGGGAGCCGCTCGGGATGGGGATGGCTGCGATGGAGGTGGCGGTTATAGCGCTCCAGCAAGCTGAAGGCGAGATGACGCAAGCGTTGATCCCGAGTGATACCGAACAAGAGCGCCCCAATGGCATTGAGGAGCCGTGCCAGTCGTTCGGCCCACCGTTCCTTCCAAAGCAGCCGCCCCAAAGGCTCCATGCGGGTGTTACCTCGGGCTTCCAGCTTGCCCCAGCGGCGAAAATGAATCTCCGCACCGTGGTCCCGAAGCCCGGAAAAAGCGCTGTTTTTACGCACGCCCAAGCCAAACCGGCGACAACGACCATCGGGGCGGGGCTCATAAAGATCACAGCTGACAAAACAGGCAGGCGCCGCACACTCCACACAGTGCTCCCCCCACACCATGAAGGAAAGATGGGAAACAGCCGCTCCACCAGCTGGGGATATCGAAACCCCAAGAGGTGATGGATCCCCCTTTTGGGGACGATATTGGTGAAACTCAAACATACTAATTTTGCCAAATCATCAATGGTTTATCCATCACAACCCCGGCTGCATCCAGAGCTGGAACCCATTAAAACGGGCAGGGGGATACGGTACACAAGAACGCTCTCTCCTGCCATCCACAAATCTCATTCAGCCATCCACAGCCATTCCGCTCCCAACGGCCACACGCTCATCCCGGATAGCCCTGGGGAGGCAACTGTGAGTAGTGCCCGATAACAAAAAATAACGGGCGATCTCTCAAATCCAATTAATTTATACTTGCCAAATGGATCAAAATTTCGTTCCCTGTAACAAAGTTTGAACTATTATTCAATTGAATTATTTTATGCTTGATTGCTTCGCTTTATAATGATCGAGTGACAAACAACCACAAACCAGTTTTCCGGGAAAAACAGTTCCGAATGAACGGTTTCGACCTTTTCCAAAGCCGACCAGCCCTCATGTATCTCTTTTTTCCATCTTCATAATGATGGGCACACTTGGCATCGGCAAAGTCGCTACCCTTTGAGCTGCCTGCAACCCATTCCCAGAGCTCTTCCAGCCAATAGATAAGATGGATCTTCAAAACGCGTTGCTGGGAATGAGGCCATCAGGCTTTTCACCATAACACATGATCCGGTTATTTTTGGAAACACTCGCCTCAAGAGGGGGCTTGGCAACACCATAAGACAGGATAGAGGAAAATCATCTATGAACATTCAAGACATGAAAATCAGCACCAAGCTCATCAGCTCCTTTCTCATTGTGGCTGCCATCCTGGCTGTGGTAGGGGGATTGAGTTACCGCAACATTAATATCATTGGCCAAAAGACCGTCGACATCACCCATGCCAGCCCTCTGGTGGACGCCGCCATGGAGATGAAACTCGCGGTGCGTTCAGACATGCAGATGATCATGGAACTGCTGGCTGCCGGTGATCAGCGGGCACTGGACGAGGTGTGGGCGGAACACGAAAGATTCATCCGGGATTTTGATACCTTTGCCGACGGCATTCTTCAGGGAGCCCAAACCCCGGAAGGAACCATCTATGCCGCCCAGGATCCGGCGTTGCGAGCCATCGTCGAGCAAGCAGACAACTTTCACAACGAGTCGTTCCAGCCCCCGATCCGCAAAATCTATGAGCTGATGAGCCAAGTGTTCGTGTTGCAGGCTGAGCTGGAACAGACCATGGGGGATTTTGAGAAGGGCTATGGTCAGGTGGTCAAGCTCTCTGAAGATTTTGAGGGCCAGGTCAAAGATCGCATCCAGCAAAAAATCGCTGCTGGCAAATCAGCCGAGGCCATCATGTCTACGGAGATCACCTGGGCGGACATGGCCATGGAGATCAAATCCACCCTGGGGTTGAGTCGGATCGCCATCGAAGAGATGGCCCAAAGCCTGGAAGCGGGGGCCATTGATGAACTCAAGGTGGAGTATGAAGGAACCATTGCTGAATTCGACGGTTGGATCACAGCGCTACTGAATGGCGCCGTGACCGAGGAGGGGCGTATTGCCCAGGTGACCGATCCTCAGCTGCGGGCCATGGTGAGCCAAATGGATGGGATCCACAACAGCGCCTTCCAAAAAACCGCTTCCCGTTTCATGGAGATCCAGCGGGAAATCGCTCTGGTGATTGCCGAACGGGATGAAAATGACCAGAAAGCTGACGAAGTCGGTGAAAAAACCATGGAGATCATGGGGGGTGTGGAGGATGGTGCCAAAAAAGCTCTGAATATTGCTGCGGAAACCTCTATCGCCACTGGTCATACCGCCACGAATCAAACCCTGATCGGTATTTTCGCGGGGCTTGTCATAGCCATCGCTCTGGGAATGTTCATCACCCGTGATCTGACCCATCCCATCAATACCTGTGGTGGCCTGCTGCAGGACATGGCCAATGGCGACCTGACCATCTCATGCGCAATGACCCGCAAGGATGAGCTTGGAGAACTATTCACCAACATGTCGGATATGGCTGCCAAAATGCGCGAGGTGTTGATGAGCGTGCGGACGGCATCGGAGCAGGTGGCCACTGGCTCTACTGAGCTTTCCGATGCGGCACAACAGCTCTCCCAGGGGGCGACCGAGCAAGCCGCTTCTGTAGAAGAGACTTCTGCCGCCATGGAGGAGATGACCTCCAACATTCAACAAAACACCGACAATGCCCAGCAGACCGAAACCATCTCCACCAAAGCCTCCGCCCACGCCCAGGAGACGGGTGAGTCGGTGGAGCAGGCCCTTTTGGCCATGCAGGAGATCGCTGAAAAGATCAACATTATCGAAGAGATCGCCCGGCAAACCAACCTCCTGGCCTTGAACGCCGCCATTGAGGCTGCCCGGGCTGGTGAACATGGAAAAGGCTTTGCCGTGGTGGCTGCTGAAGTGCGCAAGCTGGCGGAGCGGGCTCAAAATGCCGCTGGTGAGATCACCCAGCTCTCCAGCAGCAGTGTGACGGTTGCCGCCGGGGCCGGAGAAAAACTAAACAGCTTGGTTCCGGATATTCGCCGGACGGCGGATCTGGTGCAGGAAATTTCTGCTGGCAGCTCCGAGCAGAATGCCGGGGCGGGGCAGATCAACAACGCCCTACAGCAGTTGGACCAGGTGATTCAGAGAAATGCCGGGGCTGCGGAAGAGATGGCGGCCACTGCGGAAGAACTCTCTGCCCAGTCGGATCTGTTGCAGGATTCAGTTAGCTTTTTCAAGATCGGTAACCAAGGGAGTGTTGGCG
>JADFZT010000006.1:95707-108014 GCA_015232395.1 Magnetococcales bacterium
AACGCTCCGCCCCACAATCTTCCGGGGCCCTGATCGACATGAGCGGTGGCGGCGGTAGCGATGATGCGTTTGAAAAGTTTTAACGCTGGTATTTAACCAGCCCCCGCCCAAAAAAAACCGGGTTTGGAACATGTGGCTCCCCGCCACTGTTCCAAACCCGGTTGAATAATGCCGATTCCCTCACTTGCCATACAGACCGTCCGGCCTAGCCGTTCACAGGCCTTTTTCTCTCCTTACCTACTCACAGCCCTCTATCCAGACTCTTTTCAAGGGGTCAGTGGATTATTCCTCCACCAGCCGCAGGTGGCGGAAGGTGATGGGTTTGTTGGAAAAATCGATGCGGATCAGGTGGTAGGGGTTGGAGATTGCATCGAGCATGCCGGGCACCTCGTCCTTCACCAAAGTCACCTCGATCTCGCAGTTGCCCTCCTCCACCTCGGTGATGGTGACGTTGGGTCCGCCATCGCTTGATTGCAGGCCCATGACGGTGGCGATCACCATTTGGCTGTCAAAATCGACCCTCGGGGTGCGCAGTTCAGCCCCCCCTGCGTGGAGCTGCCAAAAATTTTCGAAGGATTCAGCGTCGTAGAAGACCAGATCCTCGCCAGTAAAATCAGGATCATCGTAGCCGTATTGGCTCGTCGTTCCCCGGGAGAGGCTCATAAAATTGATAGAGCTGCCCGCATCTTCATCCTCCCCGTCACAGCTCATGATTTGGAAAGGCAGCATCGTCATGGGCTGACCGGCAGACTCACTCCCCTCCTCCCCTTCAGGCCCCGGCCAAACCAGGCTCGCTTCCAGGAGATAGCCGCCATTGGCCAGGGGGGTGCCATCGGCTTCGCCCAGTTCACTGTTGAGAGAGACCAGCTCCATGCCGTGGTTGGCCTCGTAGGTATAGGTATAGGAGCTGGGTGTTGGCGGTCCAGGAGGCTGACAGGCCATTTCCCAAGGGCCGTAGCAAAAATCGACGGGGATACCCTCCCGAAGAGAAGGTTGTGCCGAACCTGCTGAGCCTGACTGGCTGGAAACCACTTCATCCTCGCCAGAATCATCCTCACCCGTGTCGTCATCGCCGGTGTCGTCATCCCCCGTATCATCCTCACCGGTATCATCCTCCGGCTCTTCTTCCACGGGGCAGGGGTTGAGGCTTTGATGGACGATCTCTCCGGAGGTGTTACGGATATTGAAGAGATATTGGCACCCCTCCTCCCCCTCGGGAAGCTCCATGGCGAGTTCATCCCTGGTTTCCAACTCCAGATTGAGCCCGGCTTTGGCCACCCCCCCGGCATAATAGGTGTGTCGATCCAGGGTGACGGAAAAAGCGTAGCGCTCCACCACCGGAGCGGGTTCGGGAATCGGGATCGGAGGCATGATGATGCCGATGCCTGGATCGGGACCAAGCCCTATGTCAGATCCGCTCTGGCCGCCGCTGGATCCATCCTGGAAGGGTTGGGCCAGGAGTGTGGTGGAGAAAATACAGAGGGGCAGCGCCAGGAAAAAAGAGCGGGCGATTTTCATGGAATGACTCCAGAGGCGGAGAAAAAAACAAGGGTATAATGACGGCTATTCTGCCATTTGACCACGAAAGTCCGATGGTTGCAACCCCTATTTCTCCCTCTGAACCATCCCTGGGGGAAAAGGTCAAACACGTCCCCTGATTATGATCGTAACTTTTTGTTTTTTACCTACAAAAAAACATTTCTTCGCTAGGCACCCCTTGGCAAAAACACCCCCCTGGAAAGAAATCCCCAAACCTTCCCTCTCACCTTTCACCCCCCTTTCCTCCCGTCATTCCAGTTGCTGAACCCCAACACCTGTCCATTCGTTGCAACCCCCCATAAACTCCAAGCCATAAAGTTTATTTTTGGAATCAAACAACGAGTCAAATCAATGCAGTATCAGCAGGAGATTGAAAAATGGAAAGCAGGGAACGGCAAATTGGGCGGCTGATCATTCACTGTTCCGCCACCCCGAATGGCCGCCATCATACCGCCGCCGAGATTGACCTGTGGCATCGGCAACGCGGATTTGCCGGCATCGGCTACCATTTTGTCATCCGTACCGATGGCGTGGTGGAAGCTGGTCGCCCCGTGGCCCGTAGTGGAGCCCATGCCCGGGGATTCAACCGGGATTCCATCGGCATCTGTCTGATCGGCACCGACCGTTTTACCGAGGCCCAATGGCAAAAACTGGATGGGTTGATTCAAAAACTCAAAGCCGATTATCCGGGAGCCGTCGTTCTGGGGCATCGGGATCTCCCCCGAGTGGCGAAAATCTGCCCGGGATTCGATGTGGATATTTGGGCAACCAACCCCCGGCAGATGCCCAAATCCCACATTCTGCCGGAATAATATCAGTCGGCAGCAAACCAGGCTTGATCTTCGCCCGCGCTTCCCGGGTTGAAGTAGACGAAAAAAAGCAAACGAAACGATCCATACCAGCAGTAACCCCCAAAACCATCAAAAGGGGAATACCGGAAAAAAGGATCGAATAACTATGATGCAGGGGGGAGATACGATGCACTCGCAAACTGAAAAGCCCGGCGGCTTTTACAATCCAGATCGACCACAACCGGAACCCACCAGGTTACTGGAAGAAAAACGATGAGGAATAAACGCATGTCCAGCCATGATGACACTCTTTTGATTCTGGGTCGTATCCAGGGAAGCCTGGATCTGATCGAAAAAAACCAGCAAAATCACACCAAAATGCTCAGAACCATGGATGAGCGACTCCGGGAAGTGGAGACCAAAGCCGCGATCCAGGCTTCACTCCTGGGTAGCGGTGCCGCTCTGCTCACCACCAGCATGATCCAGTTTCTCAAAGGCAAGTTTGGACAGGGTTGACCTAGCCTTTCCGCTGCCGAATAGAAGCGCCGGAATCTGGCCAAATCAATCAGGGGCTTAAACCAACTGCCCCCCCTCCGCCAACAGCTGGAGCATTTTACGGCTTGGTAGAGGGCGGCTGCAAAAAAAGCCCTGGATCTGATCGCAGCCCCGTTCTCTCAAAAAATCAACCTGCTCCTGATTTTCCACCCCTTCGGCCACCACCATCAGGTTCAGGCTTTTGGCCATGGAGATGATGGCCGCAACAATCGCCGCTTCACTGGAGCTGACGGAGAGATCCCGGACAAAGGATTGATCGATCTTCAAGGTTTGAATGGGAAGCCGCTTCAGATAGCTCAATGAAGAGTAGCCGGTGCCAAAATCATCCACCGACAGCTTGATCCCCATCTCCCGCAACCCTTCCAGAACCGTCACCGCCTGGCCCACATCCCCCATCACCATGGATTCGGTGATTTCCAACTCCAGCATTCCCCTGGGCAGTCCATTCTCCCTCACCACCCGCTCCACCAGCTCCAGTAGATCCTGATGTTGAAATTGGCGGACAGAAAGATTGACCGCCATGGTGAGGTCCCAAAAACCGGCATCCAGCCATTTTTTGGCTTGTCGGCAGGCGGTTTTGAGAATCCACTCCCCCAAGGGCACGATAAACCCGGTCTCCTCGGCGATGGGAATAAACTCGGCGGGGGAAATCATCCCCTTTTCCGGGTGTTGCCAGCGCACCAGGGACTCCATCCCCACAATCCGGCCACTCTCCATGGCTACTTTGGGCTGGTAGTGCAGACAAAACTCTCCCCGTTCCAGCCCCAGGCGCAGACTCGCCTCCAAATCCAACCTTTGGGAGGAGGCGGCATTCATCTCCTCGGAAAAAAACCGATAGGTATTGCGACCGCTCTCCTTGGCCCGATACATCGCGGCATCGGCATTTTTGGTCAGCGTATCGAAATCCTCACCGTTGTCCGGATAGATACCGATGCCGATGGAAACCCCAATGAAAAGCTCCTTGCCGTCCAGAACGAACTGTTTTTGTATCGCCTCCAGAATCTTTTCCGATACCTTGCCCACCCGCTCCTCAGAGCCGCAATCCCCCAAAATAATGGTAAACTCATCACCCCCCAACCGGGCCACGGTATCCGACTCCCGCACACACCCCATCAGGCGATTGCCCACGTCTACCAACAACCGATCCCCAAAGGCGTGTCCCAGGGTGTCGTTGACATATTTAAATCGATCCAGATCCAAAAACATCACTGCCACCCGGTGCCCCGTACGCCTGGCTTGCAGGCACTCCTGATTGAGGCGATCCTTGAACAGCACCCGGTTGGGGAGCCCGGTCAAAGCGTCATAATAGGCCAGGCGCTCCAGACGCTCCTCGGTCTGTTTTAGTTGGCTGATATCCGAAAAAACCCCGACATAATGGCTGGTCAGGCCATCATTATCGTGCACGGCATTGATGGAAAGTTTTTTCGGATAGAGGGAGCCATCCTTGCGTCGATCCCAGATTTCGCCGCTCCAGCGACCACTGGCCAGCAGCGTACCCCACATTTCCTGGTAAAATTCCGCATCGTGGCGATCCGATTTGGTCAGCCGGGGGGTGTTGCCGATCGCCTCGGAGCGGGCATAACCGGTGATCTCGGTGAAGGCTTGGTTGACATCCAGAATATGGGATTGGGCATCGGTGATCAGAATCCCTTCGCTGGTGTTTTCAAACACCTTGGCCAAAAGCCGCAGCTTGGCCTCACCCCGTTTGCGCTCCAGAATCTCCCCTTCCAGGCGGGTGGTGCTCTCCATCAGCGCCCGGGTTCGCTTCTGGACCCGGACTTCCAGTTTGTCGTGGGCATCCTGGAGAGCGGCCAGGGTAGCCTTGCGCTCGGAAATATCGTGGAGAATACCCGTGATAATGGTGGTCTCTCCCACCACAAAGTGGCTCAGGGAGAGGGCCACGGGAATCAATTGGCCATTCTGATGAACCCCTTCCACCTCGCGGATGAAGCCACCCCCTCCCGCTTCCCCCTGCCCCCTGTTCAGCGTCAGAAAGTGTGCCAGATAGCGCTCATGGGATTCTTGATGGGGAGACGGAATCAACATTTTGATATTTTGCCCCACCAGCTGCTCTACGGGATAGCCGAAGAGCCCTGCCATCGCCCCATTGGCCGATAGAATCACACCCTGACGGTCGGTGGTAAAAATACCATCCAGGGCCGACTCCATGATGGCCCGGATGTGACGCTCCCGGTTGAGCAGGCTCATCTGGTCCCGGGTGATACGCTGGGCCATCTGCTGAAAGGCCTCGGCCAAAACGCCGATTTCATCCCGACTCTCTACCGGTACCTGAAAATCCGCCTCTCCCAGGGAAAACCGCTCCACTGCCCGGGTCATCTGTTGGAGGGGCCGGGTCAGACGCCGGGAAAAAGCAAAGACCAGCAGGGTACCGATCAGCAGGAGCGACCCGATCAGCAGGGTCGATTTTTTGCGCATGGCCATCACATCGGCCAAGGCTGCTTCCCGGGGAGTCACCATCACCAGGCTCAGATAGCGCTCCGGATGAAAGGGATCTATGGGAATCCGGATGGCAGAACGCACATCCTCCCCAACCATCTCGGTATGACGTTCACGGCTTCCCCAAAGCGAGGGCATCTTTGCCAGTGCCTGGGCCAGGTCGGAAAAAAGGGAAGCCAGGTTGGCTGCCTCTCCATATTCAAAAGCAAAGGCCACTCCCGCTTGGGGATGAATCAAAAAATCCCCTTGGCTGTTGGTGAGGTAAAGCTGGGTGGGGGGGTGGGCCAGAGCAGCGATGTCCGCCAAAGTCTCCCCCATGTCGACGTTGAGAATAATGAAACCAAAGGGTTCCTCATGGGGGGTATGGACTGGGACCGCCACCCGGAGGGTGGGTAGATGGGGTGTAACCGGTTGGCCGTGTTCCCGGTTCAGGTTGATCTCGGAAAGAAACACCTCTCCCGGTGGCATGGAGAGGATCTTCTGAAAATAATCCCTATCCCCTTTTTGGGGAAGCTCCGCCTCCGGCACCACACGCACCTGGTTCTCTTGACGTTCAACCCGGACGATCTCCCGTCCCCCATCCGCCACCCCCACATAGCGTACTTGGAAATATTCGGGGTGGTTGTTTAAAAAGGTGGAAAAAATGACCGACAGTCGCTGTCGCCAGAGGGGTTCGGTACTCTGATCCACCGGATCGATCCCTCCTGCCAGCCGGGTTCGAACGATCCCCTGGATGGGCGGTGTGTTGGCCAAAAACCGCACATCCCCACTAAAACGGCGGATGCGCTCCTGGATCAGGCTCCTCTGGATCTCCTCCTCCTCGCCGAGGGTTTCCAGGCTCTTTTCAATCAGGAGGACGCTGCTCTGCTCCTGAACCATATAGCCCACGGAGCCGGCAATGATCAGATTGATCAGGGTGAAAACCAAAATGGTCCGGGTGGTGATGCCAACTCCCACAATAACCTACCTGTACCCGGGACGGGGTTGATAGACGGGTGCGGGTAGATAGGTGGATGGGCCTTTTTCCGTCTCACCACTGGTGGGAGCTGGCTGCCAGGAAGTGCCATAGTTGGGATTTTTGATGCAGGTCGCTTTGCGAATCCGGGCCTGGGTTTCGCAGTTGTCAGGCACCTGGTAGATACATTCGGTTCGCCAACTCTCCACCACACACCAGGGAGAGCCTCCGGTGGGAGCGATCATCTCCTCCTGATTGAGAAAGCAGCTGCCGCTCTCCCCAGCCATCTTTTGGCAGGAGGCCAGATCCGGCCAGTGGCACTGCTTGCCACCAAAATCCATCAGACAATAGAGGCCTGGATTGGCAAAAGCCTGAAAGGGTAGAAAAAAAAGCAGGGCAAATATCCATTTCATCGGTTTGGCTCCGAAAGAGATCCGTTGTGGCGAGATCCCTTTTCTTAAAGATGACATGAATCTGAATAGAAAAAACTATCCGGTTTGATTGGGCAGGCGCGCCACCGCCGCAATCTCCAACCGGGCTCCTTTGGGCAGGGCAGCTACCTGGACCGTGGCCCGGGCTGGATAGGGGGGGGAAAGATAGGTCTCATATATTTGATTGACCAGTGGAAAATCGGCAAGTTCCGAAAGATAGATCGTGGTGGTGACCACATTCTCAAAACCCACTCCCGCCGCTTTGAGAACCGCTGCCAGGTTGTTCATCACCTGCCGGGTCTCCAAAGCGACATCCCCAACCACCAGCTCGCCGCTCCCAGGATCCAGGGGAATCTGCCCGGAAAGATAGAGCCAACCATCACACGCCACCGCCTGAGAGTAGGGGCCGATGGCGTTGGGCGCCTCTTTGGTCGCTATGGCTTGCTTTAACACTGTTTTCTCCTTGCCGGTTGCGGGCAAGTTTAAGATCCGGAGCCAAAATCCGAGGCAAAACCGACCCCCAATGCCCCTTTTTTTTGAATGATTATATCAGCTAACCCCGAATACGTTCGACGCTCATCACTTCGGAGAGTGCGCGCAGTTTTTCCAGGACGCTCCCCAGCTCATTCAGGTCTCCCACCTCCACATCGAGAATCAACACACACGGATCCCGGTCCCGATCCTGAAACTGGACTTTGATAACGGAAGCCTTGGCCTCCATCACCGCATGGCTCACCTGGGCCAACACCTTTTTGGGCTTGCGCACCATGGCCCGCAAGCGCGCCAAATGATTATCCTTGGCCATGTCCGGCCAGTCGACATCCTCAATCCTGCGCTCCGGCTGATTCCTGAAGGAGTCCAGGTTGGGACAATCAGACCGATGGATGGTCACCCCCTTGCCGGTGGAGATGATACCGACGATGGCATCCCCCGGAATGGGACTGCAACAGCGAGCGGCCTGAACCGCTATTTCCGGCAGAAGGCCCGACAGCTTCAACTCTCCCTTGGGGGCCTTGTCGGCGCGACGCTCGGCAGAGGTGGAACGGGGTTTGGGAGAGGAGGTTTTTTGGCTGCGTTCCGCCTTGCGAAAGGTCTCCGGAAACATGCGGTGCAGGGTATGCAAGGGGGTGACCGTCTGGGTTCCCACCTGATAAAGCAGCTCATCACAATCGTCAAGCCCCAGCTCCTGTGCCCCCTTTTTCAGATATTTTTCCCGCAGAGCCAGGCCGTGGCCCACCTTACGGATTTCCCGTTCCAGCATCTCCCGGCCCAGGAGGATCGACTCCTGCCGCCGCTGCTCCTTGCCCCAGCGGGTGATGCGATATTTGGCTCGGCCACTGACCACAAATTCCAGCCAGCTTAGATTGGGACGGGGCTCCTTGCTGGTGATAATTTCAACGCTGTCCCCGGTGTTGAGCTTGGTTTTCAGAGGGACCATGCGGCCATTGACCTTGCACCCCTGACAACGATCCCCCACCTGGGAATGGACCGCATAGGCGAAATCCACCGGGGTGGCCCCTTTGGGCAGGGCGAGAATATCCCCCCCCGGGGTAAAAAGATAAATCTCCCCGGGAAAGAGGTCGATCTTGACATTTTCCAAAAACTGGCTGGGATTATCGGCGTTTTGATGCACCTCCAGCAGCTGTTTCAACCAGGCATAACCGGTCGCACCGGAGCGTTTTTTGGTTTGGATGCCTTTGCCTTTATAGTTCCAATGGGCCGCCACCCCGCTTTCAGCCACCTGGTGCATTTTTTCGGTACGGATCTGCACTTCGATGCGATTGCCGAAGGGACCGATCACCACGGTGTGCAGGGATTGGTAGCCGTTGGATTTGGGCATGGCCACATAATCCTTGAAACGGCCTGGAACCGGGTGAAACTCCCCGTGGATCATCCCCAACGCCCGATAGCAGTCTGATTTTTTCCGAACGATAATGCGATAACCGATCAGATCGTGAAGCTCATCAAAGGTGGTATTTTTACGGGAAAGCTTGGTCCAGACAGAATAGAGATGCTTTTCCCGGCCAAACACCTCAGCAGCAATGCGATGCTTGCGCAACAGTTTGCGCATGATGGAAACCACCTTGCGCACCACATCTGCGCCCCCTTTGCGGCTGGCATCGACTCTTTGCTTCAGCTCATCATGCAGCTCGGGCTGACTGAGCTGGAAGGCGTACTCCTCCAGATCGCTCTTGATCCAGTAGATACCCAGACGATGGGCGATGGGGGCGTGGATTTCGAGAATTTCCCGGGCGATGCGCCGGGCGATGGGGGTCGGGTTGGCTGCGGCTGTGCGCACCTGCTCCAGGCAGAGGGCCAGCCGCACCAGGACCACCCGGATATCCTTGGCCATGGCCAGGATCATCTTGCGAAAATCTTCGGCTTGGATTTCGGTTTTGGCCCGGGCGGAGATGAGGGAGATGCGCGTGACTCCTTCCACCAAAAAACCGATCTCACTGCCAAACTTGTCGTTGATCTCCTCCAGGGTGGTGGCTCCGGAGTTCACCCCTTCCACCAACATGCCAGCGGCAATGGAAGCGACATCCAGACGCAGGTCAGCCAAAATGCCAGCCACCGAGGCTGGATTCATGGTAAAAGCTGGCCCCTCCCTCTCTTTCCGCTTGGAAAGGGCCACTACAAATCCCCGGGTCTGATTCAAAAGGGATTGGTCTGCCTGGGGATTATAATCCAGGATACGGGAGATGAGCCGATTCCATCCCTTCAAGGCCTTCTCCTCCCGCAAGCCCCAGCCCCAGCCCCACCCAAGGGAGGTATGTCCATTGATTCGTCAAAGGGATTATTCATGCCATGAATATACGTGGTGCACCCTGAAATTTCCACTTTCCATAAAAGCGGATTGATCCATTGGCCGCCATCGCTCTCCGGCAACAGCGGCAGCTGTCTCCTCCTTAGACACCAAGCCCCGGATATCCCCTCCCGGGAGGGAAGCTCCGGCCAGACACCAGCCAGATTGTCAAGGAGATCTTTTTTTCTTGGCATAATTATTGCCTAGTGATTGAGTCATAAACGTCCATAATCCACCCCTTTTCGGGAGAGATCCATGAGCCTTCCACTCCATGGTTTGCCAGCCTATATGATCCCAGCCAGCCCCGCTCCCACGGCGCAACCCCAGGGCTTGGCCAAAACAGCGACCATTCCCAGCAACCAGGGGGGTAATCCCTTTGATCAGGTATTGATTGAAGCGGAACGGGAGTATATCGACAAGTTGATTGGGGATTCCAACATCATCAAGACTTAAGAATGGCAGCAGCCTATGTGCAGCAGGCCTCCGGAACTGGCAGCGCTGGGCAAGACTCAATCATGTTGAAAATCAAGGAAACGACACCCTGGAACCGAGTGATGTGATTTGGTTCAAGGGGTTAGATACGCCCTTCTTATACTTCTGAGAGCCGGGATCCTCTCCCCTGATCAGTGCCCCAGGCGGCTGCCTGTTTTAATCCGGTGGCCTCGCAGCCACTGGGAGGCTGCCATCCGCCGTTTGCCTGGGGATTGCAGTTCGGTTATCCGCAGATGGCCTTCCCCACAGGCCACCACCAAACCGTCATCTTCCACTCGAACCACCTCTCCCGGTGCCCCTTTCAGGGCGATATCCTCGTCTTTTTTGACACTCTCACAGTAAAATATTTTCAGATTTTGGCCTTCCAGGGAAGTGTAGGCGCCTGGGAAGGGGTTCAAGGCAAGAATTTGACGACTGATCGTGGTTGCCGGGGCATCCCAGGGGATAAGACCGTCAACTTTTTGCAGCTTTTTGGCATAGGTCACCCCTTCTTCGGGTTGTATTTGGGGTTTCACGGTGCCGGATTTGAGGCCTGGGAGTGTTTTGAGCAGTAATGCGCCACCCAGGTTGGCCAGTTGGTCGTGGAGTTCTCCTCCGGTCATTTGGTTGTGGATGGGGAGGCTTTCCATGGAGAGGATGGGTCCGGTATCGAGTCCGGCATCCATTTGCATGATGGTGATACCGCTTTCGGGATCTCCGGCCAGGAGTGCTCGGTGCAGGGGGGCTGCTCCTCGCCAGCGTGGCAGGAGGGAGGCGTGGACGTTGACGCAGCCGTTGGGGGGGAGGTCGAGCACTTCCTGGGAGAGAATTTGGCCATAGGCGACCACCACCACCAGGTCTGGTTTGAGTGCTTTTAGTTGGGCGACGGCTTCGGGCTCCCGCAATTTTTTCGGTTGAAACACGGGGATATCCAGGCCTTCTACGGCTTGTTTGACGGCGGGTCCTCGCATTTTCATACCTCTACCCACTGGTTTATCTGGTTGGGTAAAGATCCCCACCACTTCATCTGTGCTATTGATCAGTGCTTTCAGGCTTGGGACCGCAAAATCGGGGGTACCCATGAAGACGATTCGCCAGGGGGACATGGGTTTATGTTTCCTTTCTGGTTTTCAATTTTTTCAGAATGATGGAGCGTTTGAGGCGGGAGAGGTGGTCGATAAAGAGGATACCGCTCAGGTGGTCGATTTCGTGTTGGAGGCAGATGGCGAGGATATCTTCGGCTTCCATTACTACGGGTTCGCCATTTCGGCCGAGTCCTTGTACTACTATGCGTTCGGCTCGTTCCACTTCTGCCACTTGGTCTGGTACTGACAGGCATCCTTCTTCGAAGCGGCTGATTCCTTCGCTTTCGATAATTTTGGGATTGGCGAGAAAGATGGGATTTTTCTCCGCCCCTTCTCGGGGGTAGTTTACATCCACCACGATCACTTGTTTGTGGATGCCTACTTGTGGTGCTGCCAGGCCTATGCCGTTGGCGGCGTACATGGTTTCCGCCATGTTATCCATCAGCTGTTGGATTTGGCTATCCACCTGACCGATTGGTTCGGACTTTTTTTTGAGTCGTTTATCGGGGGCGGTTAGTATGGTCAGCAGTGCCATGATTTTTCACCTTGCTTGATGAATCAGACCAGTTTTGGATTTTTCCCTTGGTTTTGCTTTTAAACTATTAAAAAAAAAGCGGGGGGGAATTGGGGGGGATTCTTTCCCCCCAAGGTCTTTCTTTTCTTTTCCTTATCTTTTGATCTTGATTTTGCTCTTTTTTATCTTTTGATCTTGATATTTCTTATCCTTTGATCTTGCTCTTTCTTATCCTTTGATCTTGCTCTTTCTTTTGATTTTGCTTTACAACCCCCCGGGGGTGTGGGGGCGCAGCCCCCACGGTCTTGACTTTGCTTTTCTGGTTTCGCTTTTCAAAATCAGTCAAACCAGATGGAGTATCTGTTCAATCAGCCCTTTTTTATCAGAAAAAATTGCAAGTCGTTCCAAATAAAAATGGCACATCAGTCTTGATTGATGCGGTTCGCGCGGCTCACCGCATCCTACGCGTGAGAATGACCATATACGGAAATCACCGCGTTACAATATTCGACCTTTGGCAGCCTATTTGGATCCCAACCGGAACCAAACACGCTGCATGTTGCCTTAAGACCCCGTATTCCTGGGAGGTTATAAGGCAAAACCAAGATCAAGGGCAAAACCAAGATCAAGATCAAGGGCAAAACCAAGATCAAGATCAAGGGCAAAACCAAGATCAAGATCAAGGGCAAAACCAAGATCAAGA
>JADFZT010000007.1 GCA_015232395.1 Magnetococcales bacterium
GGCAATCATCAGCTCCCTGGATCCCCGCATTCGCGGGGATGACGAGTCAGGGAAGAGTGTCCAATTTTGAGATAGAATTGCTATAGAGCGAGCCAAACGCTTGTTCACTCTGTTCGGAAAGGGATGATGGCGTGGGAATGGGGGTTTAATTTCCAGCTGGAACGACGCTGTTTTCCCGTCTGGCCCGATCCTTTTTTTCCCGCCACTGTTGCAGCACCCGCAAATTACGCTCCTCAATGCTGAGGGGATCCTCAGGCTTTTTATGGATGGCTGAGGGTTGCTGGGCGATGGGTTGGGTGATCGTAGCCGGTTGGGTTGTGCTTGGCTGGGGGATGGGTGCCGCAGGTGGGCTGACCAGAGGTTTTTGGCTGGTCGCGGGCTGGGTGCCGGGTTTCGTAGGTGGGCTGACCAGGGGTTTTTGGCTGGTGGTGGATTTTGGAATGGGATTTTTTTGCTGGCCTGCCCGTTGAAATTGCAGTTTTTCTTCCGGGGTCAATCTGCGCCCCACCTTGTAGGGCACCCCGTCAGGCTGGGCGATCATCTGTTCCACCATGGGCCAGTTGAGCATCACCGGGGTGCGGGGTCTGCGGGCCAGGGCTGCGTTAATCGCCTCATGGGTCCAGCTCTGGAGGCTTTTTTGGGAGCGGCTGGCCAGCTCCTGGGTGATGGGGCGGTGGAGTTCCAGATAGAGTTCGCCATTCAACCAACCCGCTTTGGCTGGACGATGCACAAACACCACCCGATCACCGACGTTGGCGCGCTTGAAAAGCCTGGGGATATCCTCGGGATAGAGACGGATGCAGCCGTGGCTCACCCGGCGACCGATGCCGAAGGGCTGGTTGGTGCCGTGGATGAGATAGCTGGGCCAGTCGAGATAGAGGGCGTGGGTGCCCAGGGGATTATCGGGGCCGGGGCCCACCACCGGGGGAAGTCGCGGATCCTCCTTGCGTACCGATTGGGGCACATACCAGGAGGGGGCGGATTTTTTGCGCACGAGCTTGGTCCAGCCCACCGGGGTCTCAAATCCTTCCCGCCCCACCCCCACTGGATGGCTCCCCACCAAGCCCCGCTCCAGCCGCTGATAGAGGCGCATTTCCGGAAGATTGATCAATATTTTCCAGGGTTTGTCCGGCATGGGGATGATACGTTGCCGGGTAAAGCGCACCTGGGTACCTGCCGGGGGAAGCCAGGGGTTGATGCCGGGGTTGGCATCCATGATTTCGTTATAGCCGAGCCCCAATCCCCGGGCCAGCTCCAGGAGGGTTTCCCCCTGTTTGACTTGATAAAAATAAGGGCCATCCCCCATCACGTCATCCCCTCTGGTGGGGACGGGCCATTGCCAGGGGGCCTCGGGGGAGAGCTGCAAGTTGATGGCAAATGGCGTCGGTTCCGGCCCCAAACGGGGAGTGGGAGTGGCAGGGGCTTCAACAGCTGGGGGGGGTGTCGCTTTTGGCCGTTCGGGAATGATGGGTATCTCGATCTCCGGCTCACCGGGGGGGGTGTCGGGAACGGCTTCCGGAATCTCGGTGGGGGCTGGTACCGAAATCGCGGGCAGGCTGACTTTTCTGCCAATTTTTTTGCGGTCGATCCCCCCCCAGGCAGGTAAAGCGGCCAGCAGGCACAGAAAAACCCCCAAACGCCCCAAGGTGGGGGGGGTGGGTTTTAGTAAACAAGAAAGGCGTTGGGTGGGCATGATGCTGGGGAAGATAGCATAAAGTGTGCCGGGGAAAAGGCCATATTCCGAGATCGTTCAGCGAGGTGCCTGGGTTACTCGACTATTTTGGGGCCTGAGAGTTGGGGAAAGACGTCCCATTTGCCGGAAGTGTGGCGATAAGCCAACCTGGGGCAGGTTTTATTGTAGGCGGCGGTTTTGTTTTTGAGGTCGAGCACTTCCAGGTCGAAGCGGTTTTTGCGGCGGAGGGAGCGGGCATCATAGGCTTTGAGTTCGCTTTTGATTTCAGCACTCTCCTGGCTCAGCTCCTCATATTCCCGACGCAGGCGTTTGATCAAGGTGTTGGATTTGTTTTTCCGGTTGTAGACCGCTTGATACGCTTCCCGACGGCTGTTGAATTGTGCGATGCGGGCGTTAACCTGGTTCTTTTCAACCTTTTCATCTTCGATATAGCTGTTCAAATCGTCGTAGAGGCGATCCAGGGTGGAACGTTTCAGGAGACAATTGGCGGCGACGGCGTCGGATTTGGCCCGGGTGGTTCTGGCTGACGCGGCGGTGGGGCCGGTGAGCACCAGGCGCTGTTTTTTTTGATCGATGCGCCAATGATCATAAAGGGAGAGCACCGAGGTGCCTAGCAGGGGCAGGGTGCGGGTGGTGCCGACGGCGGCGGTGACGTTGTGTACGGTGAGGCCACCGATGGTGACTGACTTCAGGTGGACTTTGGGAGATTGGGTGGTGGAGCCGTCGGCCAGGGTGGAGGTGACCACCCCCATGTCATCTCCGGGTCCGATGGCCCCTTTTTTCAGCAGTTCATCATAATACCCCTGGGGCATGATCATGATGTTGGCCCCGGTATCGAGAATAAACGGGAAGGTTTTCACCCCGTTGAGTTTGGCTTCCAACCAAAAAAGATCGCCCCTGCCATCCTGGGTGAGGGGAATTTCCCGGGTGGAGGTGGTTGTGGTGGGGAGGTTGACCTTTTGGGAGGGTTCGGGGGGTTTGGTGTCGCTGAAGTGCCATTTGCCGTTGGCATCCTGCCACTGATAAATCCCCCCATGGGCAGGGACGGACCCCCACAAAAAGAACACTGCCACCCATACCCCTGTCCATGACGAACCCATCGTTGGCAGATGGGATAAAACGGCTGAAAATGGGTTCGTCATGGGGGGTTTGTCCCTGGGTGGATTACATGCTTTTGGGGGTGGATTTTTGAGAACTCTGTTTGGGACGCCAGTTTTTCGCCTCTTCTTCTGCCTGGGCGATCTGTTCCGGGGTCATGTAACTGGCAGTGATGGTTTTGTTATCTTCAGCAAACTTAACCCCGGCTTGGCTTGCCAGGATAAAGGAGCGGTAGGCTTTGACCAGATTTTTTTCTCCCCCGGTGCCTGAGACGAGGAGATTGCCGAGTTTGAGGTGGGCTACCGGGTTGCCCTGGTCAGCAGCCATTTGATACCACTGCCGGGCTTTTTTAAAATCCTGCTTGCCTCCCAGGCCGTTGGCCAAGAGGGAGCCCAAGGAGGTTTGGGCGGAGGAGTCTCCCTTGTTGGCCGCTTTTTCATACCATTGTCTGGCTTTTATAAAGTCTTTTTTAACGCCCAGCCCACTGGCATACATGGAGGCCACCTGCACCTGGGCCATGGTATCGTTTTGTTCAGCGGCTTTCAGGAACCATTGATAGGATACCTTGGGGCTGACCCGGATCCCCTCCCGCCCCTGACGATGAAACAGACCCAGGTTGATTTGTGCCTGGACGTTGCCCCTTTCAGCAGCGATGCGATACCACTCCCGGGCCTTTGGGAAATCTCTCGGCACACCTCCATCCCCCCGTTCATAGATACGCCCCAGGTTGAAGGGGGCTATAGAGCTGCCTTGTTCCGTAGATTTTTCCAGCCAATGGATCGCTTTGGCGATGTCTTGTTTCACCCCTTTACCGGTGGCATACATGCTGCCCAGGTTAAACTGGGCTATGACCTGGTTTTGTTCGGCGGCTTGGGTGATCCAGTGGAGGGCTTTTTTGGGATCGGGGGGAACGCCGATGCCGTTGGCATACATGGAACCGATGCTGAGCTGGGCCATGGGATTTTTTTGTTCGGCGGCTTTTTCCAACCAGTGGGCGGCCTGGGTCGGATTGGGGGGGATACCGAGACCATTGAGCAGCATGGTGCCGAGGTTGGCTTGGGCGTTGACGTTGCCTTGTTGGGCCGATTTTTCCAACCAGCTGGCGGCCATGGCGGGGTTGCGGGGCAGACCATCCCCCTGAAAGTGGCGCACTCCCAGCTGCAACTGGGCTTGGGCATCTCCTCCCCGGGCGGCTTTTTGCAGCGCCTCCATCTCTCCTTCAGAAGCCTCAACCCCCCCCGCTCCCAGCCAGCCAAACAGAACCAGAACCATCCCCAGCGCAGCCAAACGATGCATCGATGCCTCCTTTATTTTTGTTAGGTTAAAAAGGGAATTTTTTCACACCTGCCAAGATCCCGTCAATCAAAGATTTCCCAGCTATTTTTCCGGCACCCCATCCACCCAGGCATCCACATCCAGAGGCGGCCAGGGTTCCTGATCCACATCCCACCCCGCCTTCTTCAAATCCGCCAAATATCGATCCGCCACCTCATCCCCATGCCATTTTCTCACCGACTCCCCCGGCTTCAGAGAGAGATGCTCCGGCAGGACGCTGATGTCCGCCTCTGCTTTCACCAAGACATGCCGCAGGTGACGATAAAAGCGGTGGCTCTTGGCTTCCAGAGGTTCGGGCTTGGGTGGATCCTGGGCCAGCTCCTTCAGGGTTGCATATGGGAACCACTTTTCTTGAAAAAGTTCCCTGAACTCCGGCTCTTTTTCTCCATGAGCTTCCAAGGCTTCCAAAGCCTGCCGGGGGGTGACAAATAGCTTGGGGCTGCTGGCCGCATAGGTTTGCAAAAAAACCCATACGGCCAGAAGATCCCAGTTCAGATCCAGAGCCAGATCCAGAGCCAGATCCAGAGCCCGAGCCAGAGCCAGATCCCGAGCCCGAGCCAGATCCAGAGCCCGATCCCGAGCCCGAGCCAGAGCCAGAGCCCGAGCCCGAGCCCGAGCCAGAGCCCGAGCCAGAGCCCGATCCCGAGCCCGATCCAGAGCCCGAGCCAGAGCCCGATCCAGAGCCCGAGCCCGAGCCAGATCCCGAGCCCGAGCCCGAGCCCGAGCCAGATCCAGAGCCCGATCCAAATCCAGAGCCAGATCCAGAGCCCGATCCAAATCCAGAGCCAGATCCAGAGCCAGATCCAAATCCAGAGCCAGATCCATTTCCCCCATCAAGCCATCATAACTTTGAGTCAATACCCCCCAATAAAGAGACAACCCCTCCTCTATCGGATCACTTTCGGTCAAAGCCAGCCAGGAGTAAACCGGGGGGGGGGGAAATTGGCGGGCCAGGAAGTTAAGCCGATATGAGTAAAGATTTTTTAGTGCCGGGTGCGTCTGAGGATAGAAGGCATGTAGATCCAGCGTCCAGCGCAGATGATCCTCTTTTTTATTCCCCTCACCCCAACGACTTACCGCCCACTCTGACCCCATCCGTTGCCACTGATCAGAGAGCCATCCTTCGGGTAAAAGGGAAAAAAGAATCAGCTCATCTGCGGCCTTCTTGCCAGCCGGGAGCTTTTCGAAAGAGTTCGCCATGGCCTCCTGGGTAGCCTCCTGCCATAGCTCCCACTGTTGGGCTTTTTCATAGAACACCTCTACCCATTTATAATCGAAATCAGCCAGAGCACGATGCCAATAGTGAAGCCAAACTTCACTCTTAAACTGAGGGGAAAAAGTAGGCTCCCCCTCCGCCATCAACCGATGGATAAACTGGAAACGGCCTACCTCCTCTTTATTTGATCTCTTCTCTTTTAACCAGCTGTTGCGAAACACCTCCTCCTGGAAGCTCCCCCCCTGATGCTTGGTTTGCAAACCAAAAAAAGCAATCCCCACCTGCTGCCAAGCAGGAATATGGAGAAGATCCAGCAGCTCCACTTTAAGAAATGGAATCAGATCAAAGGAGTGATTCCCCAACTCCCGATAGATCCAGGAACCCACCAGGAACTCCTGGAAGGAGAGGTGGGAAAATTGGAGGATGTTCTCTTCCGGCTCCACCAGCAAACCGGAACGGGCCAGAAAAAAATGCAGCAGTTCATCTATCCGTTCCCGTTCAAAAGTCAGGGGGCAGCCCGGTTCATCCAGCCACGCCTTCAGCCACGCTACAAAGGCCTCCCTGGAAATCCGCAGATGGTAGGGTTTCTTCTCCTCCCTCTGCCTGGAAGAGTGGCCTTCATCCTCTCTTCCAGCCTCACCAATCTCCTGACGATGAAGATCCCTGGCCAACCGCTCCAGCACCCGCCATTTGTCGTTGGCCTCGAAGGGAGGGGAGACATCCTTTCCATGCCTGCGGCGTTCTGAATCAGCCAACCGCTTCTTAGCGTCCAACACCTCCAGGTAGGCTTCCACCATGGATTCATAGACCGCTACCTGGGAGTTGGGGAGCTTACCTTTAACATCGTGGATATAGGTAAGGCTGGCGAGATAGATGGGCCTTCTTTTCAGCCTCTGTAACCCCTTGAAGCTCTTCAAAGCTCTCGACAACACCCCCTGTTCCACCTCCTGTTTGATGTAGTCTTCAGGGTGGCGTGCGAGATACCAAAGTCGGGTATATTCGGCCACCTGATCATCATCGAAAGGACGCATAAAGCGGCGGGGAAAGTCGGCCGGAACCTGGGGAGTAGACTTCCATCCCTCCCGTTTGGCAATTTCCTCCCATTTTTCTGAATTGGGAGCCGTAAAAGGAAGCTGCTCAAATCCAACCGGCCGCCCCGTCACCAGTATTGCCACACCTGGAAAACGGGCGGCAAAGGCATAGACTAAATCCCGCAACTGAGGCCGAATTCCTTCCCCAACCTCATCAACCCCATCAAAAGCGACGATAGCCCAGCCCATTCTCAAATAATACGTAGCAAAATCCAAGTCCACCGAAAACTTGCCCTTAGACTGCTTTTTCACCCGCTCTTGCCAAAGTATCAGCAAATCCTCAGTAGTTTTTATATCCGAGAGACTTAGCTCTCGAAGAATAAAAGGAATAATCAGGCGACGACCCAAGCGGGAGTTGAAGGAGTTGGGCTCCATCTGTGGGCAGGAAGCAGCGATCACCCGAACCAGCGCCGACTTCCCAGAACCTGGCAAACCGATCAAAACTGCACGACCATTAACCGCTCTGGGGGTAAATTCATCAGGATCAAAATCCACCAGCAGATCCTCGATTTCCTCCCCCTGATCCTTATCGAGAATCTCCTTGAAATTTTCTTTTCCCTCCTCCAGGGTCAGATCTTTTTTGGTATAATGCTCCCGCACAAAGATGGAAGCCAGCGCCATGGGGGTTTGCTGGTCGGCATCGGAGACCCCGGCAAAATCAGCACCGGTGTAGGTCTTAATCAGATAGTCGGCATAGTGATTGAACCACTCCCGCTGCTCGGAGCCATCGAAGGTTGGGGAGATCCAGCGGGTGGATGAGGCGATCTCCCCCAACACCCGTTCATAACCCTCCAGCTTCCATTCATCCATGATCGTTTTTCCCGGATCAGATCAGATAGGGTTCGAGCTCTGCCGCCAGTTTGAACTGTTCCTCAAATTTCTTTTTAAATAACTTGATCGCCCCCGCCCGCCCAGCCCCCGCCCGCAACTGACGAAATCGGTCATCGTCCATGGGGGGTTCCTCTTTTTTCTTATCCAGCTCCCCTCCCCCCGAACTCCCAGCAGTGGTTCTTGGAGCTTCCACCAGGGGATTTTCCACTACCCGATGCAGATATCTCTGGGCCTCATTCTGGGATCCCTTCCTATCCTTGAACACCTCCAAAAGGCTCACCAAACCGGCATCCGGATCCTGAAGCAACAATTCATAGGCATCAGGAAAATAAAACCGCAGCAGATGCACCAGGATCAATTTTTCAGTATCCGCCTGTTTATTCTCAGGATCCGTTTCGTCGCTGGAGACTAAAAATTGATAGTGTTTCAAACCATTCAGAGCGGTCTTGATCACCCGAGGGTTGGCGGGCAGAAGAGGCATCAAAAAATCAATCGCAGCCTCGCCCATATCCATCTCCAACTGACGCATCAGGCAATAGACAAACCACCACAGCTCATCCTTTTCTGGTGCTGGCAAATGCAACCGTACCTGAAACAGCTTTTCCACATACTGAGCGGCTTCCGCCTGACCATACTCCCCCGCCTTGGCCACCGCCGACTCCACATGGGTGCGGTCGAGCCCAAAAACGAACACACAATGGCGACTGGAAAGATAGAGCTTGATCGCCTCCAGTAATGAAAAAACCACCTGATCGTGGCAGCGATCCAGATCATCAATAAAGATCACCAAGCGCGCTTTGTCATCATCATTTTCGGGATTGACTACCTGCCGGACCGCTTTTTCAAATTGCAGGAAAAACCGCTGGGCATCCACCGGTTCGGAAAAACTCTCCCGCTGCTGCTTTCCGTGGGCTTTTTCCAGGTTGATGGTGATCTCTTTACCGACGGAGACCTTTTTGCCAGAGACCAAGTGCACTGCTGCATCCAGGAGGGAGCCCAGGGAGTTGAGGGCTGTGTCCATAGCCACATGGGTGGCTGAGGTGAGGTCTTTTTTAAGAAGTTGAAACCGAATCTGTTCGCGGATTTCGTGAAGCAGGGGAATAACCGGGTTGGGCTCGTTCTGATAGTGCCAAGGATTAAACCAGACGGCCCGAACGCGCTCATCTGGGTTGGGTCGCAGCTTGGTCCAAGCCTGGAGCACATCAGGCAGACTTTGTTCCTCCAGGGTCTCCTTTTCTTCCTCTGGACTGGAGCCGGAACGCACCGCCAGAGGCTTCCCCCCCAACGAACGCATCAAGGTGCGCAGCATGGAGGTTTTGCCGGAGCCCCAAGCACCGCCGATGGTGAAGGCAAACGGGGTGCGGGCGTTGAGAATTAAATCTTGGGCCTTCACCGCAAACGGCACATAGCCCAGCTGCTCAATTTCAGTGGTCCAGTGGTCGTTGAGATAATCCATTCCCCACTCCCCAACAGGTTACGTCACTACCCCTGATCCACCAGCATGCGTCTTAACAGGTGCAAAGCGGTCTGGCTCGACTGGAAGCGGATGCGGTCGCGGTCGCCATTGTAAAAACCGTGGTGCTCCAACGCCCCCCCATCCCGGGAGACCGCTGCCAGATAGACCGTGCCGACCGGTTTTTCATCAGAACCCCCGGCAGGCCCCGCAATCCCCGTCACCGAAATGGCCAAATCACTCCCCGCCGCCCTTAGCGCTCCCCGAGCCATGGCCAACGCCACCTCCGGACTCACCGCGCCACACCGCTCCAGCAGCACCGGCGGCACCTCCAAACAACGAAACTTCGCCTGGTCGCTGTAGGTCACATAGCCCGAAGAGAGATAGTCGCTACACCCCGGCATCGCCGAAATTCGCGCCGTCACCAACCCCCCCGTGCAGGACTCCGACACCACCACCCGCACCCCGGACTCCCGCAACCGCTCCCCCACCAGATCTTCCAGAGGTCGCGGCTCGGTGGAATACATGCGACTGCCCAGGCGATTTTGAACGCGCCTTTTAAACTCATCCCCCATCAGGGCCGGCATAAAAAGCGCCGCGTCTCCATCCGGCAAATTGCGCACCGTGCATTGGCTGCGCTCCTCCTCCCCCATATAACGGGAAAGATCCAGAGGATCCCCAGCGCCCTCAATCATCCAGCAGCTGCCAGGTCGCCCCGCCCCCCGCCGGGCACTCTGACCCTCATCCCGACGCATGGCGTGCAACGCCCCCACCAACTCCCCGCGCAACGACCAGATCGACTCCTGAAAATAGGTCACCATCCGACCCCGGCGCTTGATGGCAAACCCCGCCGGGTGGCCCTCACTATTATAAAGAGGCCGCGCCCCCACCACCCGCAAGCGGTCCGACTCATCCCCATCCAACCCCAACGACAACCCCAAACTCGACAACACCGAACGACGCAGGCGTCCCCCACCCGGGCGGTTGCGGCCCTGGATCAGGATCAACTTATACTCCTCATCCACCTCGGTGGGATCAAAAGGCTCCCCCTTTTCCAGCTCCCGAATCCCCAGCTCCACAAAGCCGAAGGTCTCCAACAGCAGATCCAGATGCGGTCGTCCCGAAGGGGGCATGAAACTTTCCAACTCACTCCAGCGCGGCACCACCAACAAACATTTCATGACCCAATCACCTTGTCGATTATCGTCAACACAATTCCCGCCCAAACCCCGGCAGCCAAATCATCGGCCATAATCCCAACCCCCCCGGGAAGATGCCGGTCCAACCACCCCACCGGCCAGGGTTTTACGATGTCAAAATAACGAAAAAGAATAAATCCAAGCCCAATCCACAACCAACCCACCGGCATAAACAGCGTGGTCAGCAACATCCCAGCGGCTTCATCCACCACCACCTCTTTGGGATCCTTGTGACCCAAAGCCCGGCTCGCCACCTCCGACGCCCAAAATCCCACCGCCGTCACCAACAAAAACACCCCACCCACCACCCACACCCCCCCCTCCAGAGCCAACACACACAGAGGGAGCGTTGCCAGGGTGCCGAAAGTGCCCGGAGCCTTGGGTAACCGCCCGACCCCCCCCAGGGTCGCAATTCCCACGGCCAACCGGCTCAAGCCGTTGGCGGGTAACTGTTTGTCACCTATATCCATGTCGCCATTGTGGGGGCTCGCCATGGGAAAATCAATGTCCCCCCAAATAGGCTTTGCGCACGTCGGCATTTTGCAACAATTCCAAACCACTACCCGCCATCCGCACCCGGCCATTAACCAGCACATAGCCCCGGTCCGCCAGCCGCAAAGCCTGGTTGGCATTTTGCTCCACCAAAAAAATCGTCGTCCCCTCCCGGGCGATCTCCTTCAAGGTGGAAAAAATCTGCTTGATGATCATCGGTGCCAATCCCAAACTCGGCTCATCCAGCAGCAGCAAGCGAGGACGGCTCATCAAGGCGCGCCCCATGGCCAACATCTGCTGCTCCCCCCCGGATAGCGTCCCGGCCCGCTGCTCCCGGCGATCCAACAGCCTGGGGAAAAGCGTAAATATTTTTTCCAGCTCCTGGTGCCCCTGGGCCTCATCCATCCGCTCACCCGCCGCCACCAACCCCATCTCCAGATTTTCGGCAACACTCATCCCCGAAAAAACCCGCCGCCCCTCCGGCACCAGGGACAATCCCATCCGGGCAATCCGATGCGTAGGCAACCCGGTGATATCCCGACCATCAAAGACAATCTTCCCCTCACCCGCCCGGGGATTGCCAAACAGCGTCATCAACAGCGTGGTCTTGCCCGCGCCATTGGCCCCGATCAGGGTGACGATCTCCCCCGGATGGACCGTCAAAGAGACCCCGGAAAGCGCCGACACCGGCCCATAAGCGGCATCCACCCCCTCCAGTTCCAACAATGCCTCCCCGCCCGCCCCCATCATGCAGACTCCTCTTCAGAAACACCCAGATAGGCCTCCAACACCTTGGGGTCGTTTTGAATCTGCTCCGGCGCGCCCCGCGCAATCACCTCACCATGATCCAACACCACCACCCGGTCGGAAATATCCATCACCAACCCCATGTCGTGCTCAATCAACAATACCGTCACCTGATGCTCATCCCGCAGGGTGCGGATCAGGGCGGACAGCTCCAGGGTTTCGTTGGGGTTCAATCCGGCGGCGGGCTCATCCAGGCAGATCAAGCGGGGGCCGATACACATGGCCCGGGCGATCTCCAAACGGCGCTGGTGACCATAGGGCAACTCCCCGGCCAGGCGATTGAGATCCCCCTCCAAACCAAACACCTTCAACCAAAAATGGCCCCGCTCCACCGCTTCGGCCTCCGCTTGGCGATAAGCAGCCGTACGCACCACGCCTGATATAATGTTGCGGTTGATGCGTCGATGTTGGGCGACCAGGAGATTTTCCATCACCGTCATCTCCTTGAAAAGCCGCACATGCTGAAAAGTGCGCGCCACGCCCGCCCGAGCCACCCGGTGGGAGCCGCCGAACATTTTATAAAACAGCCGCCTGCCAAAACGGGATGGGTGGAGAAAATCACCCGGCGCAAAGGGCTCCCCCAGCACCGCCACCAGATCCACCAAATCCCCCCCCTCCCGGTCTCCCAGGTGAATATCCCCAGAGGTGGCCTTGTAAAAACCGGTGATGCAGTTAAACACCGTGGTCTTACCCGCACCATTGGGGCCGATCAGGGCGGTGATGGAACCTTCCGCCACCTGGAACGACACCCCCAAGAGGGCTTGAATGCCACCAAAGCGCATGGAGAGCTGATCCACCGAAAGCAGCGTCATGCCCCCGCCTCCCCGGCCTGCTTTGCTGAAAAGGCCGAACGGCGGCTGGCCAAAAAGCCCCTGGGTCGCCACACCATCATCACCACCATGGCGATACCGAACATCAGCCCCCGATAGTCGGAAAAATCACGCAGCAGCTCCGGCAGGATGGTCAGCACCAAGGCAGCGATGATCACCCCCCGGGTGGAACCCATCCCCCCCAGCACCACAATCGCCAAGATCAAGGCGGACTCAAAAAAGGTGAAGGATGTGGGATTGACAAACCCCTGGGAAGCGGCAAAAAAGACCCCACCAATCCCCCCCACCATCGCCCCCATGGCAAAAGCCGACAGTTTCACCATCACATGGTTGATACCCAAAGAGCGGCAGGCGATCTCATCCTCCCGCAACGCCTCCCAAGCTCGACCAATGGGCATTCGGCGCAAACGGGAGAGGAAAAAAATCATCCCCACCACCACAATGAACAAAACCAGATAGATAAAGATGTAGCGATAGCCGGAGGAGTAGTCGATTTCGAAATATTGATGGAACGGCACCCCCCCTTCTTTGGCGCGGCGAGTAAATTCCAGACCGAAAAACGAAGGATAGGGTGCCCGGATACCGTTGGGGCCGCCGGTAAATTCCATCCAGTTGTTGAGCACCAGGCGAATGATTTCACCAAAGCCCAAGGTGACGATGGCCAGATAATCCCCGTGCATCCTGAGCACCGGAAACCCCAACATCACCCCAAAGCAGGCGGCGGTAAAGGCCCCAAACGGCAGCGCCCCCCAAAAGCCCAACCCCAGATATTGATGGCCCAAGGCATAGCCGTAGGCTCCAACGGCATAAAAAGCCACGAAGCCCAGATCCAACAGCCCCGCCAGCCCCACGACGATATTCAACCCCAAGCCCAAAAGCACATAGATCAGCGCCAGAGCGGCCACATTCAACCAATATTTGGAGAGGAAAAAGGGCAGGATCAAGGCAGCCACCACCAATCCCACCAGCAGCCAAGGGTTACCCCCATCCACACGGGCCACCACCACCCCGGCATCCCGCTTGCCGAATATTTTTTTCAGAAAAGGCCCCGCCAAGCCATGATTCAAGGCCAGGGAGATAGCCAGCCTCCCGAAAAAGACCCCTGCCACCAACCAGCCGGTGCGCTGCCAGGCAAAGTCCAATCCGTAGCCATTCAATACCAAGCCGGTCATGGGGCCAAAAATCAACAGCGCCACCAACCCCACCCGCAGAGCATCGGTCAAGGCCGCTCCCATTCCGTTTTGTTTGGGCTGCGCCCCTCCCATTGTCATCACACCTTCTCCACCTCAGGCTTCCCCATCAAACCACTGGGGCGGAAAATCAACACCAACACCAAAATCCCAAAGGCAAAAACATCCTTATAGTCGGTGTTGACAAAGCCGGAAAAAAACGACTCACTCACCCCCAGAACAAGCCCCCCCAACATCGCCCCGGGCAAGGAACCGATCCCCCCCAATACCGCTGCGGTGAAAGCCTTGATGCCGGTGATGAAGCCGATGTGAAAATCGAAGGAGCCATAGTTGAGGGAGACCAGCACCCCCGCCACCGCCGCCATGGCAGCTCCCAACACGAAGATGGTGGAGATAATCCGATCCGTATCCACCCCCAGCAGTTGCGCCATCACCCGATCCTGCTGGGTCGCCCGGCAAGCGCGCCCCAACGCCGTGCGGTTGATCAACCAGGTGAGAAATCCCATCCCCAGCAGCGACACCACCACCAACAGCAGCTGGATATAGGTGATCTGCACGAAGCTCTCGACATCCCCCTGGGGAAAACGAAAACTCCCTTCCAGCAATACCGGCACCCCTTGATTACGCGCCCCTTGGCTCAAGCGCACATAGTTTTGCAGCACCAGGGACATACCGATGGCGGAGATGAAAGGGGCGAGTCTTGTGGATCTGCGCAGGGGGCGATAGGCCACCCGCTCCACAACCCAACCATAGAGGGAGGTGAGCAGGATGGTAAAAGCCAAGGTAACGAGGATGATGAAGGGAGCGGATTGGATGCCGAAAAAAGCCAGCAAGGCGATGATGATGGCGGTAAAGTAGGCGGAAATCATATAGATTTCGCCATGGGCAAAGTTGATCATGCCGATGATGCCGTAGACCATGGTATAGCCTACCGCGATCAGGCCGTAGATGGAGCCCAACACCAGCCCGTTGACCGCCTGCTGCAAAACGATATAAGGATCCATCGGGGTTCAGGTCACTCCAGCGATTTGGGATCCATTGGGGTTAACACCTCACCGATACGATTGAAATATTCACTTTATCCCGCTTATTCCACCTCGGCATACTTGCCGGAAGAATCCCACTGATACATCACATAGTCGGAAACCTGCAGATCCCCCTTGGCATCCCAGGCTTTTTTACCCATCACGGTATCGACGCTGTTTTGATGGAGCCAGCGGGCCAGCTTTTCGCCATCGTCGCTGCCCGTAGCGGCCATGGCGGCGGCGATGGCTTGGAGGGTGGCGTAGGAGTAGAGGGTGTAGCCTTCCGGCTCATAACCTGCCTTGCGGAAGCTGTTGACCGCAGCGGCTCCGGCTTCGATCTTGCGGGGATCCGCACCGAAGGTCATGTAGACCCCCTGGGCATACTTGGCGCCACCGGCGGCGATCAAAAAGTCTTCGGAAACGATGCCATCCCCAGAGACAAAATGGACATTGAGACCCTGTTCCTTAATCTGGCGCACCAGGGGGCCTGCCTCGGAGTGCAGTCCACCAAAATAGACCGCATCGGCCTTCACCGACTTGAGCTTGGTCACCAGGGCGTTGAAATCCTTCTCCCCCCGGGTCAGCCCTTCGTAGAGGACTTCCTTTTGACCCAATTTTTTCAGGTGGGCCTTCATGGCATCGGCCAGCCCCTGACCGTAGGTGTCTTTGTCGTGCAGCACCGCCACCCGCTTGGCGCCTAGTTTATTCACCATAAATTCAGCCCCGACGACCCCTTGCTGATCGTCCCGGCCACAGGTACGAAAGATGGTCGGCAGGCCCCGTTCGGTGACCATGGGATTGGTGGAAGCGGGGGTGATGCCCAAAACGCCGGCATCGGCATAAACCTCGGAGGCGGGCATGGTGGAGGAGGAGCAAAAATGGCCGACCACCGCAGAAACCTCGTCAAAATCCACCAGGCGGTTGGCCACAGCCAGGGCCTGTTTGGGTTCGCAGGCGTCATCCCCTTTGAAAAGCTTTATTTTTTTACCATTGATGCCACCCGTGGCGTTGATGTCTTTGGCGGCCTGTTCCGCACCCTGCCAGAGCTGCTCACCAAAGGCGGCATAAGCGCCGCTGAAGGGACCAGCCACGCCGATTTTTGCTTCGCCACCCGCTTGGGCCTCTCCTGCCAGGGTAAAAACCAGCCCTAACATCCCAAGCCAAACCAAACCCCTCATCTTTTTCATGATGCGCCACCTCGTTCTTTGGTCGATAAATGGTATCTGTCGCATACTACAACAACCTCGCGCCAATGTCCCGCCACCGCGAAACACCCCCGACTCTCCCCATTTCTCCTTGCCAACCCCCTGGGTATTCGATTGAATGCCCCACGTCGATATTGAGACTAAAGACTTTCCCGGCTCTGTTGATCAGGCCAATCAGCTGAGCGATTTAATCTTCGGCCTCTTCATTGATAAAGCAACCGACCAATCCATCCGCCATCTGATCGACCAGGCTTTTGACCACGCCCTCTACCCCCAAAGTTTACGCCCCCATCCCCAGCCACCCAGCGGGGCGTGGTCTGTACCTGGCCCTTATTTCCGGGAGCCTTTTGGCTCTGGGCAGTGGGTTATGGCTCTTCAGTCAGGGGGATCCTTCCCCGGGTGGCCGCCTTCAGGACTTTCCCCTCCTCCATGCCCGGCTTGCCTTGCTGCTTTTTTTGGGCTCACCCCTTCTTTGGCTTGCGGGTCGCTCCAAGGAGCAAAATGTCCAAAGCATCGATCCCCATCCTCTCCAAAGCAGCAGAGCGTTTCACCCTTTCCCCAGATCGATTGGCCTGCTCTGGCTGGGTTTTGGCCTCACCCTGAGTCATTTACCGTGGGTGACCGGGCTTGGGCAATTGTTCTTGAGCCTGCCCTTTGTGCTGGCCATGTTTCCGCTGCTTCGAGCCTTTTTGGGAAAGAGGGGAGAGTCTACCCGTGGTCCAGAGGAGTCATTGATATCCAAACAGGCTCCCAGGGTAAAAATCAGCTTCCAGCTGGCCGCCCTTTTCCCCCTGGCCGCCGCCCCCTGGCTCCCCCTGGACAATCCCCAAGTGGCTCTCTGGATCGTCTGGTGCGGCCATCTGACCTACATCATCCCACTGATTCTGGAGCAAATTTCATATACCCCCGGGGGACGAACCATGGGGGACGGCATGACCAAAACCCTGGCAGCCCTGACCGCTTTAGCCTGGATTGTTTCCACCTGTGCCGTATTGACGGGGCTGAATCCGGAGCACCCCCTCTCCCTGAGCCACACCCTGCCCCCTTGGCCCTGGTGGCGCTTGGCGGGCGTGCCATGGTTTTTGGCTTTGATCACCCTGGCTATGGGCAGCGGACTTTGGCGGATGGTCAAAAAACAGGGATTGACCTCCTTGAGCCTCGCCATGCTGTTGGGGGTCGCCTGTGCCCGACTCGCCGCCCTCCTCCTCATCATCCGCCCACTCACGGGATTGGAAACAGCACTCCACCTCCTCACCATGGGGGCGCTTACCATTGGAATTTGGCGGCTTTTACCAGGCATATACGGGGCCATCCTACCGCCCGCCCCAGGCAAATCCCCTCAGGCTGTTGAGCCCATTCCAGAGAGTGAGAACCCTCTATCCTTCGGGAGCGACACAGGAGTGACCCATCAATTATCGGATCGGTTTTTACGCTGGCTGATCTGGGGATGGCTGGGTGTGGTGCTGCTGAAAACAGGAGGGAGCCTTGGCTGGCTGGAGAGCAGCCGGCATGCCTGGATCGCTCTTCTGGGGGGAGGCATCCTGCTGCTCTGGGCTGGGCGTATGGTCAGAGTGGGGATAAGCTTTAGAATGAGATGAAAGGTAACGAACAGGATAGAAAGAGATGAAAGGGGATGAACCCGCTGGAACAAGGGTTTGTCGTGTTGTCAGGAAACAAAGACAAAGCAAAGACAAGGCTAAAGGCAAAACCGTGGGGGCAAGCCGCCACACCCCCGGGGGGTGTGAAACAAGTTCAAAATCAAAAGACAGGATCAAATTCAAAAACAGAACCTTGGGGGAAAGAATTCCCCCAAACCCCCATCTTTTTTTTAATAGTAAAACCTGCTATTCCGCCGGAATCTGCCGCGCCTCATCCAGCAACATCACCGGAATCTCATCCCGAATGGGAAACGCCAAACGCTCAGGACGACAAATCAACTCCTTCGTCTCCAAATCCAACTCCAACCCACCCTTGCACTGGGGGCAAACCAAAATGTCCATCAGCTCCGAATCAATCATCAGCTCGTTCCCTTACGCCTCTTCCCCGTTCAGCCCCACAAAAGCCCGGCGAAACGAAGGATCACTCTTGAGAGCCTCACCCCCATGACGAGTGAGGCAGATGTTTTCCAGATGATAAAGCAAAGCCCCATCAGCCGGAGATAATAGATTGAAATCAGGGGGCCACGCCAGCTGTTCCATCGCGTTTTTCAAACCCTCACCCAAAGGCAAAAGCCGATCAGCCCAAGGCTCACCACACCCGCGACACACCGCCCGACAACTCTTGGGGGAAAACCAGGCAAAATCCCCCTCACCCCCACACCCCGCACACCGATCCAACTGCCAACCATACCCCAACTGCCTGAGCATCCGCCCCTGAAGCGCCACCGTCACCGTCAGTGGATCCCCCCCGGCATCCATCAAATCCAACCCCTCGGTCAGCTCCGCAAAAAAAACCGGCTGCGGCTCCCCCGGTGGACAGTGGCGATAAGCAATCTCCAACAACAGCTGTGCGGCAGCCAACCCCTTGGCATCGGTTTGAATATGATGCCGGGAAGTGTGAATCTCCACACCCGTCAAAGTCACCAACCCCCCGGAAGCGCGCCCCTGGCAGAGCACCTCCACCGTATGAAACCCCGCCAAAGCCGCCCGCTCCCCCCTGCGGCTCTTGCGCACCCCCTTGGCCAGAGCAGCCAAAAATCCCCGCTCCCGGGTCAAAAAATGGACCACCAGGGAAGTGTTCCGAAACGGAATCCGGCGCAACACCAAAGCCTCATCCCGAATCCGCACGTCACCTCACTCCAAACAATCCCACAGCCTCACCAAACAAACCCGCAGCCCCACTAACCACAGCCCCACGCCAAATCCACACCACGGCTCATTCCACCGAACCACTCCCCCCGCCCTTGCCATCCGGATAGCCCAGATCACCCAGCAGCTGGGGATTGGCATACCACTCTTTGCGCACCTTCACCCAAATCTCCAAAAACACCTTGGTGCCAAAAATCGTTTCCAACTCCAACCGGGCAGCCTGGCCGACTTTTTTCAGCAACGCCCCCTTGTTACCAATCACAATCCCCTTTTGGGAATCCCGGCTCACCAAAACCACCGCCCCAATATCCAAAATAGGCGGGGCACCCGGCTTGCTCGCCTCCCGCTCCTCAAACCGCTCCACCCGCACCGCCAGAGAATAAGGCAGCTCCTGGTTGAGATTCATGAAAAGCTTTTCCCGGACAATTTCCCCGGCAAGGAATGATTCCGGCTGGTCGGTCAACTGACCTTCCGGAAAATAACGCGGACCCTCAGGCAAGGTTTGGCGGAGCACATCCACCAAGCGGGGAATGTTTTCACCCGTCAATGCAGAGACCGGCACCACCTCGGTCATGCCAATCCCGCGCTGGGAAAGCTCCGCAATGCGGGGAAGCAGGCTGGGCCGATCCACCAGATCCACCTTGTTGAGCGCCACCACCAAGGGAATATTTTCAGCCCTCGGCAGACGGGAAAGCACCTCCCAATCCGCCTCAAACGATTTTTTGGCCCCATCCATCACAAACAGAATCACCTCCACATCCTGGCAACTCTCCACAGCCACCTTCACCATGGAGCGGTTGAGCAGGTTGCGACCCGTGGCATGAATTCCCGGGGTATCCAGAAAAACCAGCTGCCCATCGGGGCGATTATGTACCCCCAAAATCCGGGTGCGGGTGGTCTGGGCCTTGTGGGTGACGATGGCGACCTTTTGACCCAAAATATGATTTAAAAGAGTGGACTTGCCCACATTGGGGCGACCGGCAATCGCGATAAATCCAGAGCGAAATTCTCCCATCGTTCAGACCGCCTTCCGGGCATCATCCTGGAGGAGCAGCAACATCTCCCGAGCTGCTTCCTGTTCGGCGCGGCGTTTGGAAGAGCCGTTGCCCTCCCCCGACGGCAGAGGAATTACATGACAACGTACGGAAAAAATTCGAGCGTGGGGAGGACCATCCACAGCAGTCACCTCATAGCTTGGCAAAGGTTCTCCCCGGGCTTGCAAGTGCTCCTGAAGGAGGGTTTTATAATCCTTCTCCTGGGCCTTTTCCAGCGCCTTCAGCCGGGGAGAAAAAAGTCGATCAACCACCTGGCGGGCTGCACCATAGCCGCCATCCAGAAAAATCGCCCCCAGGATCGCTTCCAACGCGCTGCCCAAGATCGATTTTTTTTCCCGGCCACCGCTCATCGCCTCGCCGCGGCCAAACAGAATACGCTCTCCCAACCCCAACTCGGCACTCAACTCCCCCAGGGAGCGGGTGTTGACCAGAGAGGCCCGCCAGCCGGAAAGAAGCCCTTCAGCCGCCTTGGGAAAACGCTCATGGAGAAGCTCGGCGATGACAAGATCCAAAACCGAATCCCCAAGAAACTCCAATCGCTCGTTGTGCCAGGAGCCGCTTAAGCGATCTTTTTCGGGAGGGGGGGCAGAGCGATGGGTCAGGGCTTGACGCAGATAGTCGGGGTTTTGGAAGCGGTATTCCAGGCAGGTTTCAGGGGAGTCGGGATCCTCTCCCGGCAGGGTCAAGGCATCCATCTGATCCACCAACTCCAGGGGGGCCTCCACCCGGGATGCGCCCCCCGAGTGGGGAGAAGCAGAGTCAACATCCTGCAATTCAGGGAGAATATCGGTCATCACCCTCCCGGAATCCGCATCGGTCATTGAGGGGTCTCCACCTCGTACGTCCACTGCAACTCCTCATACTGCCCCATGGGAATCACAAAACCGGCGACATTGAAATGCATGTCTACCCGAAAATCGATATTCACCTTGTAGCCCTGGTTGCGACGGAGTTTTTTATAGACGAAAGTCCCCTCGTCGAGCTTCATCCGGGAGCGGTTGAGTTCATACTCGATCCGCTGCCGGACTTCCTTGTCGGTGAGGTCTGAATAGTCACCCGCCACCCGGTCGGCCAACTCCCGCAAAATGTGATATTCATACGCAGCGGGCACCAGGGTACCACCCACCATGACGATCCAGACGATCACCACGAGAATCACCAGGGTCTTGAGACTGATCATCCCCGCCTGTGGATCCCGAATCCGATCCCATCTTCCCTTGGATGGCTGTTTACCCAGCATATTTTTTTCCTCCGTTATCAGCGGCTCTCATCCACCCGGCCCCACTGGCATCACTCCACTGCCTGCCCCACCCGCTCCCAGCGCAGGCTACCCTCTTGACGATCCCAGGACCAGAACAGAAAAACGGCTTTACCAACCAAACGATAGCCCGGCACAAAGCCCCAAAAACGGCTGTCGTTGCTGTTATCCCGGTTGTCTCCCAAGACAAAATAGTGGCCAGGGGGAATCACCTCTTCGGTGTTGTCTTCGGCAAAAACGAAGGGCCTCACCAAAATAGGATGGGGAGCCCCCGGCAGCATCTCCTGAAAATTGGCCGCTTCCACCTCATTGCCCCGCTCATCCCGATAGATAAAGGGGCCACCGGGTTGATACTCCACGGGGATGTCGTTGAGATAGAGCCGCTTGTTGCGGTAAACCACCTTGTCGCCAGGTAGCCCCACGATGCGTTTGATATAATCCTTGCTGGGATCCCTGGGATATTCAAACACCGCAATATCACCCCGCTCCGGCCCTTCTCCCATAAAAATCCGGGTGCGGGAATAGGGCACCCGCATGCCGTAAGCGGATTTATCGACAAAAAGATAATCCCCCACCAGCAGGGTCGGAATCATGGAGCCTGAGGGAATTTTGAAGGGTTCCAGAATGAAGGTGCGAATCAACAGGGCAAAACCCACCGCCATGACGATGGCATCATAATATTCAACCGCCAGACTTTCCCGCTTGAGAATATCCTCGCCCCAGACAAACAGAAAGATGCCCACACCAATCAGCACCAGAGCGATGATCGGGCCAATCTCCTCAGAGGCCTCTCTGGGAATCGGTTCACCGATCACCACATAGCTGCCCAGCATAAAGAGACCAGCTGCGAGGAAAAGCGCCCCGTGCCAAAAATGTTTTTTCTTCCATGCCCTGGGCATCACTGTCACACTCTAATCCACTTTGAGGACGGCCAAAAAAGCCTCCTGGGGAATTTCCACCCGGCCAATCTGCTTCATGCGCTTTTTGCCGGCTTTCTGTCTTTCCAATAGTTTACGCTTGCGGCTGACATCGCCACCGTAGCATTTGGCTGTGACATTTTTGCGCATCGCCCCGACGGTTTCCCGGGCGACCACCTTGGCCCCAATCACCGCCTGAATGGCTATTTCAAACATCTGGCGATGGACAATTTTTTTGATCCGCTTGGCCAAATCCCGCCCCCGAGGGGCGCTTTTGTCCCGGTGAACAATAACCGACAGGGCATCCACTGCCTCGCCATTGATCAAAATATCCAATTTTACCAGATCCGATGGACGATATTCGAGCCATTCATAATCCATGGAGGCAAATCCCCGGGAAAGGGATTTCAACCGGTCGAAAAAGTCCATCACCACTTCGTTCAGGGGCATCTCAAACTTGAGCATCACCCGGGATTCGGAAATATAGGTGATCTCCTTCTGCAACCCGCGACGCTCCAGACAGAGCGCCAGCACCGGCCCAAGAAAATCCGGCGGCACCATGATGGAGGCGGTGATGAATGGCTCCTCAATACGCTCGATTTTGGTGGTGGGGGGCATATAGGAGGGATTATGCACTTCCTGCACCACCCCATCCCGGGTAACCACCTGATAGACCACGGTAGGTGCGGTGGTTACCAGGTTGATGTTAAATTCCCGCTCCAGCCGCTCCTGGATGATCTCCATGTGCAGCATACCCAAAAAGCCGCAGCGAAAACCAAATCCCAAGGCAGGCGAAGTCTCGGCATCGAAGGTGAAGGAGGCGTCGTTCAGAGAGAGCTTGTCCAAGGCATCGACCATATCCTCATAGTCGGCGGAATCCACCGGATAGAGCCCGGCGAACACCATGGGCTTGGCCTCTTTGAAGCCAGGGAGCTGGGCTTCCGCCGGCTTGTTGTCCAGGGTGACCGTATCCCCCACCCGGGCCTCGGCCAGATCCTTGATGCCCGCGATGAACACCCCCACTTCCCCGGCACTCAGCTGTTTGACATCCTCCAGGCGCGGGGTAAAAACCCCCACCCGATCCAGATGAAAAGTGCGTCCCGTAGACATCAGACGAATTTTGCGTCCCGGGCGAGCCAGGCCATCATAAACCCGGGTCAGCGCCACCACCCCCAGATAGTTGTCATACCAGGAGTCAACGATGAGGGCTTTCAGCGGGCCATCCACGTCTCCCTTGGGTGGCGGAACAAGCTTGACGATGGCTTCCAAAATGTCCGGAATGCCAATACCCGATTTGGCCGACACCTCCAAAGCATCCGACGCATCCAGGCCAATCACATCCTCAATCTGCTGGCGCACCCGATCCGGATCGGCGGAGGGCAGGTCGATCTTGTTCAAAACCGGGATGATTTCGAGATCATTTTCCAACGCCAGGTAGACGTTGGCCAAGGTCTGGGCCTCCACCCCCTGGGCGGCATCCACCACCAGCAGCGCCCCTTCACAGGCGGCCAGGGATCGGGAGACTTCATAGGAAAAATCCACGTGCCCCGGGGTGTCGATGAGGTTGAGAATATATTTTTCACCGTCCGAGGCGGTATATTCCAGCCGTGCCGACTGGGCCTTGATGGTGATGCCCCGCTCCCGTTCCAGGTCCATGGAATCAAGAACCTGCTCGGTCATATCCCGCTGACTCAGCGTACCGGTATGCTCGATCAGACGGTCGGCAAGGGTGGACTTGCCATGATCGATGTGGGCGATAATGGAAAAATTACGAATGCGATCCAGTGACATGTACGGTAAGAACCCATTCCCACGGAAGCGGCCGACTACCAGTGAGATGTTCCACTCCCTGGTATGTGGCCTCTTGATGGCCGTGAATGATGAAAGCCGCCGTGGTGCTTTCTTCGGAGACAGGAAGGGGGATCCCCCCCTGATCGATTATTGTCAGTTGTAATCCCCCCGCTCGGATTTGGCCAGTTCCACGGTAGCCAAAACCGCTGTGCGGTGCAAAAGCGCCCGCTCGTTCCCCGACTTCGGGGTTTCAGAAAGGGTGCGCAATGCCTGATCCCGGGTTTCACGCAGCCTGCGCCGGGAATCCTCTACAGCTTCCTCTTCCAGATTGTCCGCCCCCAGATTTTTTTCCAGATCCCCCAGGGAGTCCAAAAGTTCATCGGTCTGGGCCAGCTGCTCCCGCCGCTGATAAGGGGTTGGCATCGCCTCGCCCGCAGCTTGAGTCGCAGTGGCAGGCGCCACATCCTCCACAGCGGTATTTTCACGCAATGCGGCAATAGTATCCAGTTGCTGGGCAAAATTTGCCCCTGAAACAGCACCGGTTTCCCGTCCTGCCCGACTCTTACCAACGCCGGTCAGGTTCCTGTCACTCTTGCCAACTCGGCGAATACTCATGGAGCTCTCCCGCTGTCGGATCAATAAGGCCCACCGCTATAACATCTGTGGTTGCCTCCAGCGTATCAAACTTCATGCCAGGGAGGGAGTTTTTTCGAAAAAACCAACTCAGCTATCCCGCCAATCCCTCTTCCGGCTGACTTAAACCCCCTGCCCGACAGACTCTTCACTCTTTTTGCCCGCTTCCCGTTTGCGGGTGAGTTTGTTCAAGCCATTCACAAAGGAGCGGGCTGAAGCAACGATGACATCGTTATCCGTACCCTGGCCGAGGACCGAACGACCATCCTGTTCCATACGTACCGTCACCACGGCTTGGGCATCCAGACCACCGGTGATGGAGTGTACCTGATAATCGGTCAGATGTACCCGGTCGGCACCAGGAATCAAATGGCCCAAAGCCTTGTAGACCGCCTCCACCGAACCTTTTCCCCAGCTTGCCCCCTGAAAAGACTCCCCCCGAATTTCCATCTCGACCGCCGCGACCGGAGTATCCTGGGTGCCGGAGGCTACGTGCAGGCGAGTCAACTTGTAGAAATTATCCTGGCGCAACACCTCATCATCCACCAGGGCTTCGATATCCTCATCGAAGATCTCTTTCTTCTTGTCCGCCAGACTCTTAAAACGATGAAACACCCGATCGAGCTGTTCCCCATCCAGCTCATAGCCCAGATGTTCCAGCTTGTCCCGGAAGGCGTGACGACCGGAGTGCTTGCCCAGCACCATGCGGTTGGTGGAGAGTCCCACCGACTCCGGAGTCATGATTTCGTAGGTGGTGGCCTCCTTGAGGACACCATCCTGATGAATGCCTGCCTCGTGGGCAAAAGCATTGGCGCCGACGATGGCTTTGTTGGGCTGTACCGCAAAACCGGTAATGTTGGAAACCAGCCGGGAGGCACGCATGATCTCCCGGGTGTTGATACGGGTGGGGTTTTCCAGATCGAGCCCGGTGCTTTCGGCCATGAGCTGACGCCGGGTGCGCAGGGTCATCACCACCTCTTCCATGGAGGCGTTGCCCGCCCGCTCCCCCAAGCCGTTGATGGTGCACTCCACCTGCCGGGCACCATTAGCCACTGCGGCCAGGGAGTTGGCTACCGCCAGCCCCAGATCGTTGTGGCAATGGACCGAAATGATCGCCTTGTGGACGTTGGGCACCCGCTCCACCAGCTGGCGAATCCGCTCGCCAAACTCAAAGGGCAGGGTATAGCCCACGGTATCGGGAATGTTGACCGTGGTGGCACCCGCCGCAATCACCGCCTCGACGATACGGCAGAGAAAGTCTATCTCCGTGCGTCCCGCATCCTCCGCCGACCATTCGATATTTTGCGTATATTTGCCCGCGTGCTTCACCGCCGCCACAGCCGCTTCCAACACTTCATCCGGCTGCATCCGCAGCTTATGGCGCATGTGGATGGGGCTGGTGGCGATAAAGGTGTGAATCCGGGGATCCACTGCCCCCTGCAAGGCCTCCCAGGCCCGATCGATATCGGCCAACTTGGCCCGGGCAAGCCCTGCGACACTGCACTCCTTGATCGCCTTCGACACCCCCCGAACCGCCTCAAAGTCCCCGGTGGAGGCGATGGGAAAACCGGCTTCGATCACATCCACTCTCAGGCGTTCCAGCTGCCGGGCGATGCGCAGCTTTTCCTCCATGTTCATGGAGGCCCCAGGGGATTGTTCTCCATCCCGCAGGGTGGTATCGAATATGATGACGCGGTCGGTGGCCATGGCCATCACTCCTTCAAAGCCTGTTGCACCAGGCTGCTTGTGGCCTGGATATAGCGTTAAGCGACTCTCTGCGAGCCTCACATATATTTATCTATGCTGCGACTCTCAACGATCTGTCTATGCTGCAATTCTCAAAATTCGCAAACCTCACCTGAAGACCAAAATCGACCCATGACCACAGGCGCTTAGACGGTAAAATCCTTCACCTCATCCTCCTCCACCTCTTTGCCCTCGGCCAGGAGCTTGCGATACTCCTGGTGGCTCTGAATGGCGGAGAGCAGATAGGCCCAACCGACGATGAAAAGGGTGACGGCCAGATGGATGGAGAGCAGGGTGATAAAAACCACGACCCCCACCAGGGTGAGAAAGGGTCGCTCCCGGTGCCAGGAAAAATCCTTGAGAGAGCGAAAACGCACCTGGCTCACCATGAGAATGCCCAGGATATAGACCAACCCCAGGGGTAGCCAACGATAGAGCCCCGCCCCTTGGGAATCTGCCTGGAGATCAACCCCGATCTCCAGATAAAACAGCAGTGTCGCCGCCAGCACGGCCGCTGCAGCCGGAACCGGCAACCCCTGGAAATAGCGTTTGGTGATTTTTTCGTCCTGGTGGTAGTGCTGGACGTTAAACCGGGCCAGTCGCAGGGCGCCACATACGGTAAAAAGAAAGGCCCCCGCCCACCCCAGGCGATTGAAAGGGGTCAGCGCCCACTGGTGGATCAAAACCGCTGGCGCAATACCAAAAGAGAGAAAATCCGCCAGGCTGTCATACTCTTTGCCAAAAGCCGAAACGGCATTCAGAGCCCTGGCCACCCGCCCATCCAGACCATCGAAGATGCCTGCTGCGATAATCGCCAGCGCCCCCTGCTCATAGCGCCCGGTCAAACCCGCCATCACCGCATAAAAGCCGAAAAACATCCCCCCCGTGGTCAAAAGACTCGGAAGAAGGTAGGCCCCTCGCTTTTGTTTGACGTCAACCATGATCTCCATCCAATACCGCGATGACGGTTTCCCCCGCCCGGGTCGTGTCCCCAAGAGTCACCCCGGGTTTGGCCGAGAGGGGCAGATAGACATCCACCCGGGAACCAAAACGGATCAAACCAAACCGCTCCCCCCGGACAAGCTCCTGCCCCTGATCAAGATGACAGACAATGCGCCGAGCCACCAGCCCTGCTACCTGGGTAAATGGCAACCGACCTCCATCTGCCATCTCCAGCAGGATATCCATCCGCTCATTTTCGGTGGAGGCTTTGTCCAGGGCGGCATTCAAAAACTTCCCCGGATGGTATTGGGTCTCAAGCACGCGCCCCTGGACCGGAGACCGATTGACATGAACATTAAACACATTCATAAAAATCGAAATTTTTCGGGCTGGCTCCCCAGAGAGGGGGGCGGCGGCGACCTCTTCGATCACAATCACCCGGCCATCAGCTGGCGCAATCACCTGCCCCGGACCATCAGGGGTTTCGCGTTCGGGATCCCGAAAAAACCAGATACACCAAGCAGTGAGAATCCACAGCCCGATATCCCCGATCACCACCGGGCAAAACCAGCTCCCCAAAGCTGCCACACCTGCAAAAGCGGCAATAAAGGGAAACCCCTCCTTTGCCACCGGACTCCGCCAACCCGCCATTCAAAACCCCTTTTCGAATCCTGAAGCAAAGATTGTTTGAAGTGACTGCCCACTCGAAATAAACACCTGCCGACAGCGCCCCCATGCCTGGACGCTTCACAGCCACGCACCTCTATCCCATCCAAACGCCCCGCCGGATGGCTGGAGCCAAACTTCCCATCCATCCGGCGGGAAAAGCCAAGTCGATCAGTTTTTGGCCTTGTCCACCAGCTTGCCCTTTTGGATCCAGGGCATCATCTCCCGCAGGCGCCCCCCCAAAACCTCGATGGGGTGCTCCCGACCCAGACGCCGCAGAGACTGGAATTTGGCCCGGCCCGCCTGGTTTTCGGCAATCCACTCCCGGGCAAACTCACCGGTCTGGATTTCCGTGAGGATTTTCTTCATCTCTTTGCGGGTTTCGTCGTTCACCACCCGGGGACCACGGGTCACATCGCCATATTCAGCGGTGTTGGAGATGGAGTAGCGCATGTTGGCAATACCCCCCTCATAAATCAGATCGACGATGAGCTTGGTCTCGTGGAGGCACTCAAAATAGGCCATCTCCGGGGCATAGCCCGCTTCCACCAGGGTGTCGAAGCCCGCCTGGATCAGCGCGGTAATCCCACCACACAGCACCGCCTGCTCGCCAAAAAGATCGGTTTCGGTCTCTTCCTGGAAGGTGGTCTCAATGATACCGGCACGCCCCCCGCCGATGGCGGAAGCATAGGCCAGGGCGATCTCCTGAGCGCGGCCCGAGGCATTTTGATGGATCGCGATCAGGGTCGGAACACCGCCACCCCGCAAAAATTCCGCCCGCACCAGATGTCCCGGACCCTTGGGGGCTGCCAGGAAAACATCGGTGGAGGCCGGGGGATCGATCTGGCCAAAATGGATATTAAAACCGTGGGCAAAAACCAGCGCCGCACCATCCTTCAGGTTGGGGGCGATATCCTCCCGGTAGACCCGGGCTTGATGCTCGTCGGGCACCAAAATCATCACCACATCGGCCCCGGACACCGCTTCAGCAACCTCAGCGACCTTGAGCCCTGCCCCTTGGGCTTTGGCCCAGGAGGTTGAACCAGCCCGTAACCCCACCACCACATCCACCCCTGATTCTTTCAGGTTTTGGGAATGGGCATGCCCCTGGGAACCAAAACCGACCACCGTCACCTTCCGCTCCCGGATGAGGGCCAGATCCGCATCCCGGTCATAAAAAACTTTCATGGAAACTACACTCCTTACTGGATGGATTGTGATGTTTTTGCAAGCATCAGAGAAAATATTCAGTCTATTTGCGATCAGATCCCTTGCCGGCTCCCCGGGCCATGGCCACCTGTCCGGTACGCACCACCTCGGTCACACCAAGGGGGATCAAAAGATTGAGACAGGCATCGAGCTTTTCACTGCTACCGGTCACCTCAACGATAAATGAGGTCGGCGTGGCATCCACTGCCCGGGAACGAAAAATATCGGCAATGCGCAGCACTTCCGCTCGCACATCCCGCTCCGCCGACACCTTGACCAGCATCAGCTCCCGTCCGACGTGGGGGCCGTCGGTCAAGTCCGTGACCTGAATCACCGGGATCAGCTTGTTGAGCTGTTTGAGAATCTGCTCAATGATATTGTCCTCACCAAAGGTGACCAGGGTGATGTGGGAAGTCTCCCCATCTCCCACCGGGGCCACGGTGAGGCTGTCGATGTTAAAACCACGGGCAGAAAAAAGGCCTGCCACCCGGGAGAGAACCCCAGCCTCGTTTTCCACCAAAACCGAAATCACGTGCCGCATCGCCCACTCCCCTTACAGAAGGATCATTTCATTCAAGGCCGCCCCAGCCGGCACCATGGGATAGACATTGGCTTCGCGGTTGACGCGAAAATCCATGATCACAGGGCCAGGGGTATCAAAAGCCTCGCGGATCACCGGCTCCACCTCCCGGGGACGATCCGCCTTGAGCCCGACGGCCCCGTAAGCCTCGGCCAACTTGATGAAGTCAGGCTGCACCGACATGTCGGACTCGGCATAGCGGCGTTCGTAAAAAAATTCCTGCCACTGACGCACCATACCCAAAAAGCCGTTATTGATGATGGCGATTTTGATGGGCAGGCGATATTGGAGGATGGTCGCCATCTCCTGGATATTCATCTGGATGGAGCCCTCACCGGTGACGGTGATCACCAGTCGTCCGGGATCCGCCAACTGGGCACCGATGGCCGCAGGCAATCCATAGCCCATGGTGCCAAGTCCCCCGGAGGTCAACCAGCGCCGGGGTTTTTCAAAGCCATAAAATTGCGCTGCCCACATCTGATGCTGGCCCACGTCAGTTGCAACAATGGCCCGACCCTCGCTCAATTCATGGAGCTTTTGAATAACAAACTGAGCCTCGGTGGTGCCTTTTTTCTGAGTGTAGGCCAGACAATCCTTGGCCCGCCACTCTTCGATCTCTTTCCACCAAGGCTCAAGGCTGGGCTGCTTTTCCTTGAATGCAGCCTCTTTCACTTCCGGCAACATCCGCTCCAACACATTTTTGATGTCCCCGACAATGGGGCAATCCACCGTGACATTTTTGGAGATGGAGGTGGGATCCACATCCACATGGATGATATCCGCTTCCGGGGCAAATTCAGAAATTTTGCCCGTCACCCGGTCATCAAAACGGGCCCCAATCGCCACCAGCAAGTCGCAACGGTGCACCGCCATATTGGCTTCATAGGTGCCGTGCATGCCCAACATTCCCACGAAGAGCGGATCCGATGCAGGAATCGCCCCCAAACCCATCAGGGTGTTGGTGATGGGTGCGCCCACGATTCGGGCAAGCTCCGTCAACTCGGTAGAAGCATTGGAGAGAATCACCCCTCCCCCGGTATAGAACAGGGGCCGCTTGGCGTTGCGGATCATCTTCACCGCCCGGCGGATCTGACCTGTATGGCCTTTCACCGTCGGCTTGTAGGAGCGAATCTTCACCTCCCCACGGTGGGTCTTGTAGGGCGCAGTCGCGGCGGTGATATCCTTGGGGATATCCACCAAAACCGGCCCCGGTCGCCCCGTGGCGGCGATGTGAAACGCCTCCTGGAGAATCCGCGCCAGGTCGTTGACATCCTTGACCAGATAGTTGTGCTTGGTCGCGGAACGGGTAATCCCAACGGTGTCGGCCTCTTGAAAGGCGTCGTTGCCAATCATCGGCGAAGGCACCTGACCGGAGATGCAAACCATGGGAATGGAGTCCATGTAAGCGGTGGCCAACCCCGTTACCGCGTTGGTCGCCCCGGGGCCGGAGGTCACCAGGGCCACCCCGACCTCGCCACTCACCCGGGCATAGCCGTCGGCAGCATGCAGGGCACCCTGCTCGTGCCGGGTCAGGATATGCTCCAGCTTTTTTTCTTTAAAAATAGCGTCGTAGATGTTCAGCACGGCACCGCCCGGATAGCCAAAAATTGTCTTGACACCCAGGTCCAGCAGGCTGCGTACGATGATTTCTGATCCTGTCAACTCCACCTTATCACTCCTGGAAATGAGATCCCCCCTCAAAAGGGCTTTCTCCAAAGACCAACCGAAAGAATATGAAGTTCCTGATGGATGGTGTCAACAGGGGTATCAGGGGCTGGTCAAAAAGGCTGACATTCGTTTGTTGGTGCCGGGGTCCATCCATAACCTGAAAACCCCGCTCAAACCCCTTCCCAGCGACTTGAGAAACCCGGGCCATGACGCCAAACCCAAGCCCTGACGGGTCAAAATCCTTTGGCCAGGTTATCGATCACCTCAAGCAAGCGGTTTTTGCGGATGGGTTTGGCCAGATGCAGGGTGCACCCCGCCTCCAGGGCTTCCCTCTCCATATCCTGGAAGGCGTGGGCGGTGAGGGCGATGATCGGGGTGATGGGACTTCCTTGATCACTCTCCCAGCCCCGAATCCGCCGGGTGGCTTGCAGGCCATCCATCACCGGCATCTGCAGATCCATCAGCACCAGATCAAAACTCTCCTGCATAAATCGGGTAACCGCCTCTTCGCCGTTGCTGACCGATTCCACCGTATGGGGACTCTTTCGGAGAAACACCTCGATCAACAGGCGATTGTCTTCCGCGTCATCGGCCAACAATATTCGCAATCCTGGTCCGTTGGATATCCCACCATATTGCGAATGGCTTCGAGCCGCCACTGATCCAAGCTTGGGAGCAGATCGCCGCTCTTGAGGAATGCTCTCTTTGGGAACAGACTCTACCTCACCCACTGCAACCGGAGGCAGGCGCAAGGTAAAAGAGAAGGTACTCCCCTCCCCCACCCGGCTTTCCGCCTGCATCCGCCCCCCCATGGCTTCCACCAACCGGGAACAGATGGTCAAGCCCAGACCGGTACCGCCATACTGCCGGGTCATGGAGGCGTCCACCTGGGTAAAGGGCTGAAAAATGGTTTCCAGCTTTTCGGGGGGGATTCCGATGCCCGAATCGATCACGGAAAAAGTATGGAGCCCCTCCTCATCACCGACCACCTGGAGGCAAACCTTCCCCTGCCCGGTAAACTTGATGGCATTGTTGAGGAGATTGATCACCACCTGCCGCAGACGCCCCGGATCTCCCCTGACCCAGGTGGAAGGGAGGTTGGGCCATTCACGGATGAGATCGATCCCCTTTTCCCGAGCCATCAGATCCAGAAGATCCGCAGTTGACTCCAACAGGTTGTTCAGATCGAAATGAACTGATTCCAAAACCAATTCCCCAGCTTCCACCCGGGAAAGATCGAGAATATCGTTGACCAGGGCGAGCAGAGATTCTCCGGCATGGTGGGAACGTTCCAGATAGTTGCGCTGTTGCTGGTTCAAGTTTGTATCCAGCAGCAGCTCCCCCATGCCGAGAATGGCATTGATGGGGGTACGGATTTCGTGACTCATGGTCGCCAGAAAGAGGCTCTTGGCCCGATTGGCGGCTTCCGCCTCCTGCTTTTCCAGCTGAATCCGCTCCGCCTCCTTACGCTGGGTGATATCCCGAATCACGATGGAAAAATAGCGCTGATTCCCCTCACTCCAGATCCCCAGGGAAACCTCAACGGGAAACACCTCACCATTTTTTTTGAGTCCCAGACTTTCCATATTGGGTGCCGGAAACCCCTCCTCCTGTCGCCGGGTGCGTTCCAATCCCCAGCCGTTACCATGGGGCGGCCCATCTTCTGACGCGCCTTTACTGGATTGAGGGATGAGCAGAGAGACCGGACGCCCTATTATTTCATCACACAAGTAGCCGAATAACGTTTCGGCCCCCCGGTTCCAAAAAGTGACCTGGCTATCCTCATTGACGGCAACAATGGCATCGTGGGTGGATTGGGTGATGGCCCGGAAACGGGATTCGCTCTCCACCAACATCCGGCGACTGCGGCGCTCGTCGGCCAATTGTCGGGGCAGCCAGCGGCGAATCAGGATGATCAATACCGCAATCCCGGCCACGACGTTCATAAATTTGGGAATAAAGATATAGTGGGGCTGGGAAAGAAGCGAAAAAATCCACTCCGGCAGAATGCCAAATTTCGAATTAAAATAGAGACCGAAATAGAGGCTTTCGAAAAAAGTGCGAAAGGCATCGATGGCGAGCACGGTCAGGAGTGTCGCAATCACTGCCCCATGGGCCCGGCGGTTTTTCAGGTGGGCCAGATAAAGCACCAGGATCAGGGACCAGAGAAAGACCAGGATCCAGTAGGAGATGGGGGTAAAAATCTGAAAAAAACCGGGATCTTTCACGTGTGTCTTCTAAGGGCGTGTGTCTTCTGAGAGTCAAGATGGCGTTGTTGCGGAAACGCCCCCAACCTTCCAAAGCGTAAAGGCAGAGGCATATGGTTGAATCTGGCAGCTATCAGGGCAGTTCAGGAATGACAATCTCTTCTGCTGGCACCCAGACGATTTGACCGTTTTCCGTGCCGACCACCGGCAACCCCATGTTTTTATGATAAATCATGGCATTGCGAACCCCCCGCTTGATCGCTTGGAGATACTCTTCCTGCTCGGCGAGAAGTTCGTCGGAAATTGGTTGCTTATCAGACATTTGCCATCTCCTTGATCCGTTTCCACAAGAGATCATCATACACATGGATGGTGTTGTGTCCAACACCAAATGCCAAGGGTCGGGACTTCCCCACCTTAGGAAGGCGATCCGACCCCCCAACAGTTCGGATGCACAAGTGGACTTCCCCGCGCCATTGGGGCCGGCAATCACCACCAGTCCGGGCTGCTTTTCCATCTGTACTTCTCTCGATTCAAAACCGATTCACCGCCCCATCCGACACCGGGAGCGGTGAACCGGCCAAAAATCAACCCCGCTGATCCATATCCACATAGTCCCGGGTCTTGGCACCCACATAGAGCTGTCTCGGGCGACCGATGGATTGACCCTTTTCGGAGATCATCTCCATCCACTGGGTGATCCAGCCCACGGTGCGGGCCACGGCAAAAATCACCGTGAACATGTTGTTGGGAATACCGATGGCGGACTGGATGATGCCGGAATAGAAGTCCACGTTGGGATAGAGCTTGCGAGCCTTGAAGTATTCATCCTCCTGGGCGATACGCTCCAGCTCCAGGGCCACCTTGAAGAGGGGATCGTTCTCCCGACCCAGCTCTTCCAACACGTCATGGGCCGATTTCTTGAGCACCTTGGCCCGGGGATCATAATTTTTATAGACCCGGTGACCAAAACCCATCAGACGAAACGGATCGTCGGGATCCTTGGCCCGCTTGATGAAGCCGGGAATATTTTCCACGGAGCCTATTTCGTTGAGCATGTTCAGGACCGCTTCGTTGGCCCCACCGTGGGCAGGCCCCCAAAGCGCCCCGATGCCCGCTGAAGCGGCGGCAAAAGGGTTGGCCTGGGAGGAACCGGCCAGGCGTACCGTGGAGGTGGAGGCGTTCTGCTCGTGATCGGCATGGAGGATGAAGATCTGGTCCATGGCCTTGATCAGCACCGGCGACATGTGAAAATCTTCGCAGGGAACGGCAAACAGCATGCGCAGAAAATTTTCGGTATAGCCCAGATCGTTTTTGGGATAGATGAAGGGCTGGCCGATGGAATATTTGTAGGAGGCCGCCGCGATGGTGGGAATCTTGGCGATCAGGCGAAAGGCGGAAATTTCCCGATGCCGGGGATCACTGATATCCAGAGAGTCGTGATAAAAGGCTGAAAGCGCCCCCACCACCCCCACCATAATCGCCATGGGATGGGCATCCCGACGATATCCCCGATAAAAATTGAGCATCTGCTCATGAAGCATGGTGTGGCTGTCGACAATGCCCTCAAACTCGGCAAACTGGGCGGCGTTGGGCAGCTCACCGTTCATCAGGAGATAGCACACCTCCAGATAGCTGCTCTTTTCTGCCAGCTGCTCAATGGGGTAGCCCCGATAGAGCAAAACCCCCTTGGCACCGTCGATAAAGGTGATTTGACTTTCGCAGGAAGCGGTGGACCGAAACCCCGGATCCAAGGTAAAGAGGCCAAATTCCTTGAAAAATTTGGTGATGTCCACCACCCCCGGTCCCTCGGACCCGTTGATGATGGGCAACTCCATTTCCTTACCTGTACGATTGTCACGAATCGTTAACGATTTGTCGGCCATGTTCTACCCCACTTTTTTTTCGGGTGGCAAAAAGGTACATTACAAAACGGACTGGTTGGATCAGAGGCTGACAGGGCGTCACAGACCCCCTATCGACCTCTCTCCATCCCTTCATACCCCAAAAGCCTATCTCAAACAGCGCGGAAAGCGTACCATTTTTCCCAGGACCGTGGAGATCGACATGTTCATCAGACAAAATGCTCAGATCGAAAGAAGGATTCAAAGCCTGGAGAAGCATCTCAAACAGGAAAACCCGGTTCTGTTGCGGGTGGTGCAAAGTTTTCGGGATTTGGACCGGGTGGCCTATGGTATGGGCCTGCTTAACCGGGACGAATCTTTTGCAACCCGGGTCTCCTGGTGGCCCCTGATCTCAATCCTGGGTACATTCTCCTCGGGTAAATCCAGCTTTATCAACTCCTATCTCGGCCAAAAGCTGCAACGCACCGGCAACCAGGCGGTAGACGACAAGTTTACCGTGATCTGCTACAGCAAGGAGGAGAAGGTCCGCACCCTGCCAGGCATTGCCCTGGATGCCGACCCCCGTTTCCCCTTCTATCAGATCAGCGAGGATGTGGAGGATGTGGCCAGCGGCGAAGGTCGCCGGATCGATGCCTATCTGCAACTGAAAACCTGTCCCACCCCGGAACTCCAGGGACGGATTCTCATCGACTCTCCCGGTTTCGACGCCGATGCCCAGCGCAACTCCACCCTGCGCATCACCGATCACATCATGGATCTGTCGGATCTGGTCCTGGTCTTTTTCGATGCCCGCCATCCGGAACCGGGGGCGATGAAAGATACCCTGGACCACTTGGTGGCCAACACCATCCACCGCCACGACTCCAATAAGTTTCTTTTTATCCTCAACCAGATCGACTGCACCGCCCAGGACGACAATCTGGAAGAGGTGGTGGCTGCCTGGCAGCGGGCTCTCTCCCAATCCGGCCTGATGGCAGGGCGTTTTTACCAAATTTATAACAAGGATATCGCCCATCCCATCCCCGACGAAGCGATTCGGGCCCGTTTTGAAGGCAAGCTTGAAGAAGAGATGGCCGAACTCAAGGAGCGCATCCACCGGGTGGAAGTGGACCGGGCCTACCGAATCATCGGCACCCTGGAAAACACCGCCAAAATGATCTCCGACGAATCGGTCACCAAGCTTACCGATCTCCTGGCCCGCTGGCGCAGTGGTGTTCTCACCATGAACAGCATCCTCTTCGGAAGCTTGGCTGTGATCGTCGGCATTGTTTCCGTGGTCAACGACATCAGCCTCATGCCTCCCAGCATGGATGAATGGATGGCTCGGGACATGCTGACCCAGGTGATCAACATCCTGTCGGTACTGGCCACCCTGGGTGCGGTGGGTTATGTACACCACCTGGTGCGCAAAATGGTCGCCTGGAACATCAGCCGCAAAATCCCCAAAGAGATCGACCGCCCCGAGCTTCAAGATGCAGTCAGCAAGGGTTTTGCCTTCAACACCGGCTCCATGCTCAACTCCATCTTCCGCAGTGGTCCCAAAGGCTGGGGGATGATGAGCAAAAACAAAATCCGCAAGGTCCAGAAAGATACCGACGCCTTTGTTCAGGATCTCAACGATCAGTTTACCAATCCCTCAGGCAAAGCCGGGGCCTCCAACCCCCAAATTCCTCAGGTGGATGCGGACTGATTCGGCCACACCTTCGCATCGGGATCCAAAAGGGGCTCGCCCCAGGATCCCGATGCGGGGAACCTACTTCCGGTCGGCCTCTTTGGATCCTGCGACCTGACCAACCACCCCTATCCCCGAAACCCGATCGGCACAGGGCATGAGTAGTCCACGCCTTACGATTCTCAACCGCATTCCGTTGTCTCTGAAGATGTTCCTTGCAACGGTCCTGGTTGGAATCGCTACCTGGGGTGTTCTGGACTATTGGCAGACCGGCCACGTCAAAGCCACCTTTCAAAACTATCTCCAGGAGCGTGTCCGGGAGCGGGCCCAGGAAAACCGGGTCATTTTTGACCACCACGTCAAAAGCCATCATCAGGCCGTGCGACTCCTCGCTGCGCAAAAAAATCTCCTGGATTATCTCGAAGCCTATCCCCTGGAAAGCCAACCCTTTGCTGAAATTATTTTTCATCAGCGGCCTCCGGATTGGCTACCCCGGCATACCGTACTGAGAATTTTGGTGCCCTTGCGTTTTGCCCTGCTTTTGGGTCCCAAAGGGCAGGTCAAAGAGGTGTATCAAGCGCAGATGGAGCCGCCACCGGCGACCCTATTGCAACCTTCCCGACTGCTGCAACACCTGAGTCACAACCAAACCTTTCTGACACGAATAGATGACCTGCCCTTTCTCATCACCTCGGAAACCGTCACCGACTCCCAAGGGCAGCCCAAGGCGACCCTGATGCTCGCCAACCCCCTGGATCACACCTTTCTTTCCGATGCACTGCTCAATCCAGGTCGCAAATATATGGGGATTGTCGCCCTCCTCGAAGGAGAGACCCCGCGAATCATCGCCTCCAACCAACCGACTCTGGTGCCACCGGGCATCTCTCTTGGTGGGGCTCGTAATAAATTTTTGGTTGAGGGGGAAGAGCCCTTCGACTACGGCTCTTCAGACCTGATGGTACGGCTCATCACCCTGGTCTCCCCGGAAGAGTTCGAATCGATGAGCGGCACCATTTTGCTGGCTGAACGGCAACAACGGGCCATCACCGCGTTCGTATTGATTCTCTCCTGCGTGATCATCGTCATCCACATCGCCCGTCAGATTGAACGGGTGACCCGGGGTATCATCGACTTTTCCTGGAACGCTCTGGGCATCAAACCCCAGGCGATGCAAAACAAGGATGAGCTTCACATTTTAGCCGAGCAGTTCAAGCACCTGACGAAGGAGATCATCCTCACCCGGGACAATCTCCAGGAGGAACTCCACGAGCGGGAACGGGCCGAAGCGGAAATCCGCAAGCTTTCCCAGGCGGTGGAGCAGAGCCCGGCTGGGGTGATGATTGTCGATCCTGATGGCCGCATTCTCTATGTCAACCAGCAGTTTACCCAACTCACCGGCTACCAGGCCCAAGAGGCAGTCGGGCAGGATTTCGGCTTTCCGGATTCCGACGACTTTCCACCGAAAATCCGCCGTGAGGTGATGAACACCGTCGCTTCCGGTCGCACCTGGCGGGGGGAGCTGCAACGCCATCGTCGCAACGGTGACTCCTATTGGGAAGCCAACACCATCTCCCCCATCCGGGATGCCCGCTTGGAGATCACCCATCTGCTGGCCATCAAGGAGGATATCTCCAAGGATATCGAAATAGAGGTCAATCGGGAGCAGGCCAAGGCTGCCGCTGAAGCGGCCAACCAGATGAAAAATGATTTTTTAGCCAACATTACCCACGAATTTCGCACCCCCCTGGCCACCATTACCGGCTGTTCCAAATTGATCCTGGAAGGGGAGTTGGGCCCGATTCAGAAAGGACAGAAAAAATATCTCAAAAATGTCCTCGAAAGCGCCGACAACCTGACGTCGATGATCGACGACCTGCTGGATCTTTCCAAGGTGGATACCGAGCAGTTTATCCTGGAAAAAAGCCCCTTCAACCTCCCCCGATTGGTCCGCAGTGCCCGGGAAACCATCCTTCCCCAAGCCAGCGAAAAAGGGCTGGAGCTGCTCTGCCACATCGCCCCGGAAACCCCCTGCACGGTCATTGGCGACCCCATCCGCATGCGACAGGTGCTGCTGCATATTTTGCGTAATGGTATCAAGTTTACTCCCAAGGGCCGGGTCACTCTGAAGGTGGAAAATCCATCCAGCCAAGGGAATAATACAGCCACCATCCGCTTTACCATCCGGGACACCGGTATCGGCATTCCAGAGGAAAAACAGGATGCCATCTTCGGCGCTTTCACCCAGGGGGACTCTTCAGCCTCTCGCAGCTATGGGGGGTCCGGTCTGGGCTTGGCGATTTCCAAACGGTTGGTAGAGCTGATGGGGGGGCAGATTCATGTGGAGAGTCAGATGGATGAGGGCAGCGCCTTCATTCTGGAGGTGCCCTTCGAACGCCCCTCTGAGGGCAGTGGTGAAGAAATCCTCGAGATGATGCACCGGGGAGCCAAGGTTTTGGTCGCGGGCCGTAATCCCCTGGAGCGGATGATTTTAACCAAGCTCCTCACCAGCATGGAGCTGGAGGTGACCGAAGCTGCCCATTGCGACACCACCCGTGAAACCCTCACGGTCAACGGTGCCCCCCCCTACCAGCTTCTCTTTCTCGATTGCGCCTACTCCCCGGAAAATGCCACCAAAGCGATTCAGGAACTACGCCAAACAGTGGGGCTTGCGCACCTGCCCGTTATACTCTTTTCCTCCGATGAGGCCCCGACCAAAGATAACAGCCACCTCCCTCCCGCTGTTTTCCATCTCCCCAAACCGATCCAAAAAGCCGCCCTCTGCCAAACCGTGAATGAGGCTTTCAGCTTAAGATCGTCCGATCAAAAAGGGTCGGAGATATAGCCGTTCCAATTCAAGGAGGGCACACACGCGTGGCCCGGACAGGCGAATACCCTCATTAGGATCACCCGGGATATGGTCAGCCGTACGAACCCCACCTCCGAACCAGGACCAGGATGGATCAAAATCTTGGAGTACGTAGCGTTACCAATGGGGAATCAATCGCGGGCCAACAAGGCGGGAGCTATCGAAAAGCTTTACCTAAAGAGGCGACATCAGCCGTTTCCCCGAACAACGCAGGCAGACTGGACTTCAGCCGCAGAGGGGATGATTTTGGCCAGGAAATGCCTGCAACGGGAGAGAAGAGGAGAGCGTTATTTTTTTTCTTTGTTGGGACATTTGGGATCCAGGCAATCCACATAGAGGTAGAGCGCGTGATCCTGAACCTGGAAGCCCCTTTCCATGGCGATCTCTTTTTGCCTTTTTTCGATCCCCTCATCATAAAACTCTTCCACCTTGCCACACTGCAGGCAGACCAGGTGATCGTGGTGGTCTCCTTGATTGACTTCGAAGACTGCCTTGCCGCTTTCGAAGTGGTGGCGCACCAGCAGCCCCGCATGCTCAAACTGGGTGAGCACCCGGTAGATGGTGGCAAGCCCGATCTCTTCCCCTTCGGAAAGAAGACGCCGGTAGACATCCTCAGCGGTCATGTGGGGGCCTCCCTGATCAGACAGGAAGAGGTCCAGCACCTTGAGCCTGGGGATGGTGGCCTTGAGGCCTGCTTTTTTCAGGTTTACTTGTGAATCCATGGTGGCGCTTCCCAGCCAGGAAAATCAACAGGGGGTGCCCAAGTTTGGGCTTTTTCGCATACTCCCACTCTCTCATCAAAATTTCAAGTGCCAGGAACCGCTGAAGTTCTCTTTACCTGCCCGAATCTCTCAATATTCCGGGATAACTTCTGACAATTTTCCCTGCCAGGCTTTTGATAACCATACCATTTTTTTCTTTCAAGCCCCTGCCATTCCCCCCATCTTCGGCCTTTTTTCCATCGCCTGCATTCCAGCACTTTCCCTTGGGAACCTCCATTTCATCAGGGTGTCCTACTCTATTGCACCCTGTTGTTTGACCTGTCACCATAACCTGTAGAACAAACCCCACAGTCCACCTTCAATGGCGACGGGGTTACCATTCTTTAAGAGGGATCCAATCCGATGAAAAAAACCGCAGGCCTCCTTTCCGCTCTCTTTCTTCTCTTTTTGGTGACGCCACTCCGAGCCGATGTATTGATTTTGGCCCACGGCTATTCGGGTAATGCCCTCTCCTGGGAAAGAAGCGGGGTTGTTTCCATTTTAGAGGCCCACGGCTGGCCCCGTGCAGGCATGCTTACAGTGGGTGGCCCCAACGGGATTCACCTGGCTCCGGCTCCAGGGGCCAATGCGGCCAATAAGGTCTATGTGGTCAACATGCCTTCGGAAGCCCCCATCCTGGTACAGACCCAACAACTGGAAGGGATGTTAAACCTGATCGCCCAACGCCATCCGGATGAAGATCTCATTCTGGCCGGGCATTCAGTGGGGGGCGTGGTCGCCCGCCTGGCCCTCGTGCGCAGTGGCGGCCCCAACGTCAAAGCGCTCATCACCATCGCCTCTCCCCATCTGGGCACCCCCCGGGCCGAGCAAGCCCTGGATGTGACCGATAGTGACGGCCCCCTGGATATCATCAAAGAGTTCTTTGGCGGTGGAACCTATAACTATCTCGAATATTCCCGCCCTCTGCTGGTGGATATCATCCGCCCCCGTCCCGGCACCCTGCTCCACTGGCTCAACCTGCAACCCCACCCGGCAGTGACCTATGTTTCGGTCATTCGCAGCCAATCTTTCCCGCTGATGGGGGATGTGTTGGTGCCCGGTTACAGCCAGGATATGAATAACATCCTCCCCCTCAGAGGCCGCTCCCGGGTGATTCCCACAGCTACCGGCCACTCCCTGACCCCTGGGGATGGCATGCTGCTGGTCAATGTTCTGGCTCATATTCAAGCCCCGGTGGAAGAGACCACAAAAAAAGATCCTGAATAAGAATCATTTCTTGTTGGATGATGCACGCATCAGATGTATTATTGTCGGCTCTGTCCCCTGCCATCCCTTGAGCGGTGATTTTCAGGTATTCACATCGTGACTGAAGATACACCCGCCTCAAGGGATGGTCCGGATCACTGATGGGGCGTAACCAATACATCCTGCCAACAAAAATGAGCTTGTTGAATGAACGGACACGATCTCAATGCATGGACGCATGGGCACGTTTTTGGTCTCGACGTTAAACAAAAAGGGGAAGCCCGCACCTACTGGGTCATTGGCCTGACCCTGATCACCATGACGGTGGAGCTTGTGGCAGGCCATATCACCGGCTCCATGGCTTTGACTGCCGACGGCTGGCACATGAGCACCCACGCAGCCGCTCTCTCCATCACCGCCTTTGCCTATGTATTTGCCCGCAAACATGTCCAAAACCCCCGATTCACCTTCGGCACCGGCAAGGTCGGATCATTGGGAGGGTTTACCAGCGCAGTCGCCCTGGCCCTGGTTGCCGTACTCATGGCCGTGGAGTCCCTGGATCGGCTGATCACCCCCATTCCGGTCAATTTTCAATCGGCTTTGATGGTCGCCGCTCTCGGTTTGGTGGTGAATGTGGTGAGCGCCTGGATGCTGGGTGGGGCGGATCATCATCATGGGCATGGACACGGGCATGGACACGGGCATGGACACGGACATGGGCACGGACATGGACATGATGACAATCACGATCACGCAGAAGATCACGGTCACGACCATGGGCATGCGCACGCCAACCAGGCGGATTCCCCCCACTCCGAACAGCCCCACCATAAGGATCACAACCTCCGGGCGGCTTACCTCCATGTACTGGCGGATGCCTTGACCTCTGTCACCGCCTTGATCGCACTCACCTGTGGCATGTATCTGGGCTGGGTGTGGATGGACCCCTTCATGGGTATCGTCGGATCGGTTGTGATCGGCTTTTGGTCTTATGGCCTACTCAGAGAGACCGGGCAGGTGCTACTGGATGCCGAGGGCAACACCGGCTGGCGGGAAAAGAGTCTCAAGGCCCTGAACGACACATCGGAAGAGCTTTGCGAAATTGCTGATTTTCACCGCTGGCGGGTAGGTCCATCAAGCCACGCCTGCATCGTCTCCCTGGTGACCCACGATCCCAAACCGACCAGCCACTATCGGGAGCGTCTGGAAAAACTTCCCGGCCTGGATCATGTCACGGTAGAGGTCCACCACTGCCAAACCTGCCAGTAAACCTCCCCACTTTTGGGGGTTCTGCTGCCCTTTCCGATCCCTCAAGCCCCCTCCCCCGGTCGAATTTGCTTGGATGCCAAGAGGGGATTGGCTACCATTTGCCACTTCTTTGTCTTCAGTGGGAGAGATCATGGCAAAACGCGGCTTTCTGACAAGTGGGGTAGTGCTGATTGGGTTGCTGACTCTGGTGTGGTTTTCTTCACCGGCGGTTTCCGGCAATTCCTCAGGTGGTTCCCGCCCCAGCTCCCACTCCGAGCTTTGGGAAATCACCCAGGGGGGGCTTCTCTACGACAACTGGGCCATCGTCCAGGACACCCCCCTCCCCCAATCCACCCACCCCAGCTATCCCATTGAAGGCCAGGAAAAGGGTCCGACTACCTGGCTTTGCCACACCTGTCACGGCTGGGACTACAAGGGGCGGGACGGTGTGTATGGCTTGGGAAATCATTTTACCGGCATCAAGGGGCTGCGCCGGATGGTGGGGAAGCCGGTGGAAAAAATCGTTGGCATCATCCGGGACGATATCCACCAGTTTTCACCTGAGATGATTTCGGAAGCTTCGGAAAAACGCCTGGCGGCTTTTTTGAGTCGGGGGCAGGTGGATATGGACCTCTTCATCGACCCTGACACCAACAAAGCATTGGGGATCGCCCAGAACGGCGAGCAATTTTATCAGTCGATCTGTGCGATCTGTCATGGCCCCTCGGGTAGAGCGATCAATCTGGGGCAGGAGAACGCTCCGATTTATCTGGGGACGGTAGCCAATCGCAATCCCTGGAAGGCACTTCACAAAATCCGCAACGGCCAACCCGGTGCGATCATGATCTCCTTCATGACCCTCCTGGATGTGCAGGATCAGCTGGATATTCTTTCCCACAGCCAGAGACTTCCCCGACGCTGATACCGGCCTCTCTCCAATCCCGTAGAGACAAAAGCCCCGGCCCAAGGAAAAATGATGATATTTTTCCAAATAAAACAACTGCTTATCAAGAACCCTCCCCACCATCTGCAAACTATATCATGGCAGGTCTGGACATCGGCAAACGGGTGGGGTAAGTTGTGTGCGGATTTCAGCTCCCGGGCTTTGGGTTTTACCCAACAAAGCCACCCCAAGGGGTCTGAAATAATGGTCGCGGGGCGTGGCGCAGCCAGGTAGCGCACTAGCATGGGGTGCTAGGGGTCGGAGGTTCGAATCCTCTCGCCCCGACCATTTTTTCCTAAAAAATCAGGCGGTTGGGATTTACTCCTAACTGCCTTTTTTATTGCCCTTGCCCTTGGGAAAATGTGCCGCCCTTGGGAAAATGTACCGATTTTGTGCCATGCATTCCCATCCCCCACCCCATCTTTTCTTTCCAGGCCATCCAAGACACGAACAGCTCAGCGTACATTCTCTTGAGCCAGATGGGCATATTTTTCTGTCTGCTTGATAGAGGCATGCCCCAAGAGATCCCTGATTTCAGACAAAGGCACACCACTGGAAACCAACCAAGCTGCACAGGTGTGCCGAAGATCATGCACCCGAAAATCGTCAATCCCGGCCAGTTGACAAGCCTTTCGGAAGCTGTTTTTGACAGATCCCAGCCGGTTTCCATCCAGATGAGCAAAAACCCAAGGTGAGTGGGGGCAGTGGGCCGCCCTGAACCTTGCACGGCTCAACAGCGCCGCCCGTGCCGTTTCATTGATGGGAACCGACCGGCGCTTTCCGGCCTTGGTGTGCTCCCCTTCCATGTGGATCAAGCCCCCATGAAAATCCACCCTGGACCACTCCAGTCCCAAAAGCTCCCCCCGACGGCAACCCGTATGCAACGCCAACAGGATGAAATCGGCCAAGTGTGTCGCTCGAACAACCTTCCCGGTTGCCTCAACCAGAGCCACTGCTTCTGCTGGACTGATCCAACGAAGTCGACCTTCTGGCAAAGGGGGGACTCTCCCCTTGACCGGATTAGGAATCATCCATCCCAATTCATCCTGTGCGAATGAAATCGCACGATTGAACAAAGCCAACTCCCGCCGAATGGTGTGCATTCCACACCCCTCTGACTCCCGAAACTTGCGGAACTGAAGAAGATCCGCACCCACGATCCTGTCCAGTCTTTGGCCTGTGAAAAACCGATACAGCGCCTTTGCTCCATACTGGTCCAACTGCCAACTCTTTTTAATCTCTCTAGTGGCCTCCAAATATTTCAACATCACTTCATCGAAAGTGCGGGGCGGTTGCGCGCCCCAGGTTGCCGCATGGAAATCATCAAGTTTCCATTTGGCGAAGGAATTGTCCATATTTAACTTGAATAGTTAATGTCAATAAAATAGTTCCACTCGCCATGAAAGGCGTCTTTGGTGAGGTTAACCGCTTTCATTTCCTCATCGGAAACCTTAACCCCTTTGGGATAGCTATCTGTATCCAGTTCTGCCTTAATTGTAAGTTCACCCTTGGTTGTGGTGTTCCCGAGCAGATTGACGATCACCTCATGACTTGTCAGAGGTTTTCCGCGCCAGTTCATGGTGATGTGGCAGAACATACGGTGCTCGATCTTGTTCCACTTGCTGGTCCCAGGGGGGAAATGGCAAACATGAATCCGCAGTCCGGTTTCGTTGGCCAAGTTCTGTAAGGCAACTTTCCAGAGCCGGACCCGGTAGCCGTTACTTCCTCCGCAATCGGCGGTGATTAGCATTTCCGTGGCGGTGGGGTACATCTTCGCCCCCATTTTGTACCACCATCGCCGGATACTTTCGACCGCAAATTCAGCCGTATCGTGGTCGGTGCCAACACTGACCCAGCCCACGTTTGCCGTCTGGTCATAAACGCCGTATGGATTGACCTTTCCCAATTCCTTGTCGGCAAAATCGTGAACACGGACCGGCTCTGGCTTTCCCTTGGGATTCCATTCCCGACCGCCGTTTTTGAAGTCGCCCACCAACTCCTTTTTCTTGGTGTCGATGGAGATGACCGGCTGGCGCCGCCTTTGGAAATCCATGACCTGATTGTTGATGTGCTCAAACTGGGCATCCCGATCCGGATGTCGTGATCCTTCCCGTTTTTTCTGGTTTGCCTGCAGGCTGTATCCAAGAACTTCCAATAAATCAGCCACCTTCTGCCGCCCAATGACATGACCCTGATTTCCAAGGGCAGACGTAAGCTGGCGAACACTCTTGCAAGTCCAGCGTAAGGGAGATTCCGGGTCGCCACGGGACATAGGATCAACCAACCGCTCCAGATCTGCCAGTAGCGTTGGATCGTTTTCGGTGACCCGTTTGCGTCCACCACCGGGAGAACGAACCCGCTTCGACAGTGCCTTGGCTCCCTTTCCAGATTTGGCCGCCGCCAATTCTCGAATGCCTTGGTGAACCGTAGTACGCGAAACGCCGGTGGCTCTGGAAATACACGAAATTCCCCCTCGGCCAAGAGCATTGGCCTCGGCGGCAGCCCATAACCGGCGGGTCCGTTCATCCAGCACGGTCTTCAGCGATTCATACTTCTCACGAATGACATGATCTGTGTCTCCGGTCATGCATCCAGGTTATCGCCGGCCCATAGAATGTTCAAGTTATTTGTGGACAGCTCCTTAGGTAGCCGGACATCTGTTCCACCAAACGCCTCGACAAGCTTCAATGCGGCATCAAGACCGATCTCCCTGCCTACCCCTTGAAAAGATGCTGGAAGATCCTCAAGGCGAACTGAGGATAGCGTTTTGGAAGACATCATAAGGTGGGCTCTCCAACTCCCTTCGGTTTAGGCCGGGCTGGAGCTCGAAGGCGCTCGATGCCCGGTGCAGAGTCAAGCCGCCTTAAAGGTGGCAACCTGGATATTACCCACCTTCTGTTCTGCTTTCCACAGGTCATAAAGCATCTGCTGGGAGAGCCAGCTTTCGGGGCTGCCGCCGAAGGCTTTGGCCAACCGTATGGCCATTTCGGGGGAGATACCGGAACGGCCATTGAGCACAGCCGACAGGGTTTTGCGGGTAATGCCAAGCCCTTCTGCCGCCTTGGTCACCGACAGCCCCAGGGGCTCCAAACAAAGCTCTCGAATCACTTCACCGGGGTGGGGTGGGTTGTGCATGCGCATGGTGGTTGCCCCTCAATGGTAGTCCAGATAATCCACGTCTACGGCGTCTTTTCCCTCAAACCGGAAGGTCACCCGCCAGTTGCCTGAAACGGAAACGGCGTAATGCCCTTTCAGGCTTCCCCCAAGCGCATGGAGCCCCAAGCCGGGCAAATCCATATCTTCAGGGCTACCGCTCGCCTCCAACCGGGCCAGGATGACACGAAGGCGCTTGAGGTGTTCCGGCTTGATCTTCCGTTTGGAACCGGTCTCGAAAAACGCTCTCAATCCCTTATGCCGGAAGTGTCGAATCATGGGCTAAGTGTAACCAGGAACGTGTCAGGTAGCAATTACGTAAAGAGACCAAAAACAAAAAACCCGAAGGGAAGGCCGCACGCCTCACCCTTCGGGTTTTCGGTCGGGCTGGCGCTCAAAGGCGCTCGATGCCCGACCAGCCCCCCCATGGGGAGGGGAATGGATGTGCCAGAATTGTGTCAGCCCAGGATCATCCTCACATTTTCCATAGCCAATATTGACAGAATGGGAACGAAACCATCATGGCAACTTGTTGTTTTTGAAGATTAACATGCCTGCTGTTGAAGATGGGGTGCTAGGGGTCGGAGGTTCGAACCCTCTCGCCCCGACCATTTTTTCCTGAAAAATCAGGCAGCTGGGATTCATTCCCAACTGCCTTTTTTATTGCCCTCGCCCTTGCCCTTGCCCTCGCCCTCGCCCTTGGAAAAATGTGCCGCCCTTGGGAAAATGCACCGATTTTGTGCCATGCATTCCCACCCCCCACCCCATCTTTTCTTTCCAGGCCATCCAAGACACGAACAGCTCAGCGTACATTCTCTTGGGACAGATGGGCATATATATGACATGCCCGTCACCAAGACCGCCATTGCCGTCTCCACCGTCCTTAGGACGAAACCACCCCCAATCAGATCAAGATATTGGCCCTACTCACCACCCTGGAGGAGAAACACCCGGCCCTGTTCCCGACCGATGATTCAGCCCCCAAGCTCCGGATGATCGGAATCCGAAACGCTTCCATCCGAAATTCCTGGTTGAGTATAGGCCGCCACCACTGTTTTTTATGTTTTGCCAAACAGCTCTTTGCGTTTTTCAATCCGCCGTCTTTGGAGGGCAGTGACGAGATTTTCGAAAAGTTGGGCTTGTTTGCTTGAACTGATCAAAAACTGAAGCCGGAAACTGATATTTCCAGCCACGGGTATCTGTTGAAGAATTTTGGCCTTTGCTGTCGCCTGAATCCCCCGCTCCTTCCAGTCAACCACCACTTCAATACGAGCATTGTTGGACATTTTTGGAACCGGACCCAGGGTGACCAGACGCATTCCACCTATGCTCAGATCCAGAGGGTTGGCTAGAAAAGAGATCCCGGAAGGGCGAATCACTTTTACCGTCAATCTCCAGGAAGGCTCCACATCCACCCGGAAAGCCGTTCTTTTTTGGCGGTTCAGGAACAGTTTTTCAGGTACTGAAAGACGAATGCAGCGGGTTGGGCTCATTTCCAAAAATTTGACCTGCGCCTCAGCCACATGCCGGGTGGTGAAAAAATGGAGATTCACATATTCACTTCGACGAATGCGGATATTTCCCACTGGCGGATCCAGCGGTCCGATTTCCAAAAACCGTCCGGCCACAATATCCTCCATCCGCTCCAGTTCGTTTTCAAATCGGGAGTAAAATAAAATCGCATCATTGCTCATCTCCACCTGGACAGGATGACCTTCCGTTAAGGCGGCAGCAAGCAGTTTGGTGCATTCCGATGCATTCCCAACAATCAATTCATAGGGTTCTAAAGCAGGTTGATTGGCCATTTTTTCCACCATTTGCGATGCCTACAGCCCGGAGACCCAAACTCGCGACAGCTCCAGAAAGCGGCAGATGTGGCTGATGTTGTGCTTGTCTTTGAAACCCACTTCATCGGAATAACGAAAATTCATCTGTGAAAATCGTGTATAATCAAATTTTTTAATGGAGGCGTTCCAACACTCCTGTGAGACGTTCACCCAGTTTTTGTCTCCGGAAAAGCTTTCAGCTGTTCGTTTTAAATGGTCCGGCAGACTTTGCAGGCGGGCACAGTCGTTCATGCCGCTGCCAATGTAGTTCACCTTACCAGTGGCATCCTGAAAGGGAATGACCACTCCATTGTGTACCGAAAGCCGAATTCCGGAAAAAACCTGACTGGCCTGCCGACTTTTGAATAAAATGATGTTTCTGAGACCCAGAGCCAGAATAGGGGCATATCCCATCAGGCTTTCGTGGAGGATTAGATAACAACCATCTCCGGTCGGGACCATACCACGGACAATTTCCCGCTCATCCAGAACGGCCGGAATGCCGATAAAATGAATCGCATCGATGATGCCGTGGTTGATGATGGAAACAGTCGTGAACTGATCCTCATCCCTCAAAGTGGAAAAATCGACCACATCCAACAACAGAATGTCGGTTATGATTCGGCGCGGTTGTTTGAAGGTCAAGCTCATGTCGGTCCTCAGAAAAAAGCGGTTTACCCGACTACTGAATGCGTTCCCGCAGATCCCGAAGTACTTCCAATTGAATTTGCATGATGTATTGCTCCATGGTGGCCAGATCCTTGGTTGAAATGTCACTAAAGACCAACCGCATGATTTGCCGATCAGCTTTTGATGAAATTCCCAGAAGCTCTCCGGTAGGCTTGAGTTCCACTTGGCGCTGCTCAAGATCTCCCAGGAATGGATCCCAATTTTTTACGGCCAGAGAGAGTTCCAACTCCAGGTTTTGGTAGAGTTCATCCTCTTTGAAAAAATGGGATGATGGACTCTCCACACTGATGCCACTCATGGAAATATCCAGCAAACGTGTTGTGAGCGTTTGCTCTGCAGAACGGATGATCACCGACACCTCTTCGCCAGGTTCAATTCGGACAGCAGCACGTTGTCCTACCTGTCCTTCAGCATAGACAATATGGCTGAGGGTCAAGCTCATGGTTTGCCAGTTGATGCCCTTGACCCGACCACGCAGGCCGATATCCACCCAAGGGCTGGACATGAAAGTGACCCCCTCGGCTTGAGCTGCGACCAGTTGGGTTCGGGGCGCTTTGATCAGAATGGCATTTTCAGAATATTTCAAAAGCAGAGCGGGATAGGAAATGGGCACTCCCTTGTAGAGGTTGAACAGCTTCAGGTCACCGCCATGATTCAATATTTCCTTGATTTCATGATTGGCGCCCACTTCCGACTCACCATGGACCCCCAGTAACCGTACATTGATGCGACAAAGGCGTCCTTTTTTCAGCATGCAAATGTTTTCGTGGATATCCACCTGTTCGCCAAAATAGTCTGCAAGCCCCATAACAATCCCTTTGACCACCCCACATAATTTTCTTGGGGATTGATAGGCGATGGCTACTTCGTTGCTCCGCAAACGCACGCAGCGGATATCCGGCGGTTGCAGCTGGGGGTTGTAGGAGTGCAAAGCAGAGTGGATGAGGTGCTTGGTGTTTTCGATGACATCGAGAGTTTTCCAACCGGGCTGGATAAGCCCCAAAAGCCCCCCAGTCTCCACAAGCGTTTTGGCCATGAACCGGCCAAACGCCACCATGGCCTGATAGGGGTCCAGATTCAGCTGGGCTGCCATACTTTGAAAGAGTGAGACGAAGACTTCATCGGGATAGATCATCCCCACATGAAAAGCCCTGGGGCGCTGGTTGATATTGGCCACCACAGCAGCCCAGCTTTTGCCATCAGCCCTGGAGAGAAAAAACTCCTGCAATTTATGGAAAACGAATCCATGCATCGGGAGTCACTCCTTTTTTGGAGGAGACGGCTGGTGGATGACCAGGACCAGGGAGTGGGATCCATCCAGGCCTGAAGCATCTCCTTGTTGGAGAATGGAGCCGGAGACCATCAGCGTGACCTCCTTTCCCGCCTGTGTCGAAAAGGTCTGAGGAATATTGCGCTGGGGACCCTGATGGAGAATCCGGGTCATCAAATCGGTCAGGTCACTCTCTGGAAAAAGCTCACTGACATAAGATCCCAACAGCGCCTCTTCACTCCGGCCCAGAAACTTGACCGTGGCTGGATTGACAGAGGTCACCAATCCCTCCCCGGTACAAACCAACAACCCTTCCGACAGGGAAGACACGAGATTTTCCAAATACCAACGGGCCATGGCGTGCTCTTCAACCTGTCTTTCCAGATCGCTCTGGAGACGCCGCAGACGATCATCTTCCCGCCAGCTGTTGCAGGCGTTACGAGCCAGCTGAAGGATTTCTTCACGGGTTAAGGGTTTGCGAGCCAGGAGTACATCATGGCGGATGCTTTCCTGAATTTCGTCAACGGATCTATCGCTATAGGCGGTTACGATAACGATGTAGATCCGATCATCCATGGCCCGGATACGGCGTGCTGCTTCCAGACCATCGATACCGGGGGGCATGCGGATATCCACAAAGGCCACCTGGAATGGGTGATTGTCCGCAAGGGCTTCCCGAACCCGTTCCACCCCTTCCTCTCCTTGGGTGGCAGTGGTGACCTGGTAAATGGGTTTTGGCTCCCCAATGGATTCAGAGTTGGCCGCAAAGCCATCAAGCAGGGATGGCTCCTCTCTGGAAGGAGAAAAAATGTCCTGATAGACCTCCAATAGCTGCTGGTCGTCATCCAAAACCAAAATTCGGTGGGTGGCATGGGACATGGGAGTTCCTCCTTGAGACTTACTTCATCACGGCGTTACGTTTTTCAGGACGGTCAAATCATTCAATACCAATAAAACCGACTGTTCCCGCCCATCCGTGGAGCAGATGGTGGTGCCACTCATGAGAATCGGGAGTGTAGAACGGTCGGCGCGAACCAACGTTTTGTGGATATGCCGGGGTTTGGCGTTGGTCTCGACGATACGTCGCACCAACTGACTGACATCGGTTTGCCGGAACAGAATACCCACCCCCTTCATGGTCAGATCCCACGGTTTGTATCCACTCATTCGGATAGCTGCAGGATTCATATACCGGATTCGGCCAAATGGTGAGCAGACGATGATTCCTTCGTTGAGGCAGGAGATGATGTCGGTGAAGTACCAACGCATCGCATCCAGGTTTTCCACTTGATGTTCCAGCCGGTTTTGCTCCTGCAAATGGGCTTGCTGGGCTTCCCAGCTCAGGCAGCCATTTCTTGCCAGCTGGTAAATTTCATCCCCGGCCAATGGCTTGCGGGTAAAGATCACGTCATGGGAGAGGGTTTCCTGGATCTCCTCGATATGTTTATCGCTGTAGGCTGTGACGATGATGATGTGGATTCGTTCGTCCAACTCCCGAATGCGTCTGGCTGTCTCCAGGCCATTGATTCCTGGAGGCATGCGGATGTCGATAAAGGCCACCGCAAACGGGGCTTTCTGAGCAAGGGACTCCACTACCAGCAAAACAGCATCCAATCCCTGGTTAGCGGTTTTGACCTGAAACGGAGTTCGCTGCTCAGGAGGGGCCTCCTTTGAAGATGAAGAGTGGACAAAACTATCCAATTGGGACATCCCACTCGATGGCTGTGTGGGAGAAAGAATTTCCCGATAACTATCCACTATGTTTTGATCGTCATCGACCACCAACACGTTTCGGTTTGTCATGGCTATTCTCCAGACACGATTTTGGCAACCGAATGACCATTTCCGCTCCTGTGTTGAGCCCCCGGCTTTCAGCATGAATCGAACCGTTCAGGGATTGGATGAAAGTGGCCGCCGAATGCAATCCATAGCCGGTCCCACGGTTTTTGGTTGTGAAACCAAAGGAAAAAATATTTTCCAGCTGTTCGTGGGCAATGCCTTGGCCATTGTCTACCACCCGAATTTCCAAACCGTTGGAGTCGGACTGGGCGGTGATTTGTATCAAACCTTCCACCGTCTCGGAGCGTCTACGCTCCAAGATGGATTCAGCACTGTTTTTGACCAGGTTGACTAGAAACTGCACCATTTGGCTGCGTGGCATATTGAGTTCATACAGGGATAAATCGGTGCTGATCTGCGTGCGAATTTGGTGTTTGTCCAAGTGGTCCAGTTGTAGCCGCAGGGCATTGTCCACCAGTTCCGCCAAGTTGAAACGGGAACTGTGAATGGCTGGTTGGGCCGTTTCCTGGTGTATTTTGATGATTTCTGAAATGTGGTTCACACCCTGCTGAATGGTCTGGGATTCCTTGCTGAAGAGGCCGGCCCCCAAATGTTTCAAGCGCTCACCGACCTCAACGAGCACCCCTTCCAAAGCATTCAATATATTGTGATCGCTCTCCCCCTGTTGCCTCTTATTGACCAATAACGTATTGAAATCCATAAAAATAGCCGCCATTTTTTCCAATTCCCGGCTGGCCGTCACCATTTTTTCCGCCCGATGGGAAATACTCATGATGGCATTGCCGATATTGTGGAGGATGGCCACGCTCATTTCAGCCACACCTGATTGGAATGAGGCAAAATGCTCCTGCTGCTCCAGACGGCGGCGTTCGGTAATGTCCCGGATGACACCGACGAAATAGCGTTTGCCTGCCCGGCTCCAGGTGGTGAGGGACATTTCCATGGGAAAAATTTGACCATTTTTCCGCTGGCCTTCCAGTTCCAACACCTGGCCTGCCAGATTGCTGTGTCCGGATTGGCTGACACGCCTAAGCCCTTCGCTGTGGGACAGGCGGTATTTTTCCGGCATGAGCATCGTCACCGGTTGGTTGAAAACCTCCGACTCCCCGTAACCGAAAACCTCTTCAGCCCCCAGGTTCCAAAACAGGATACAACCGGTTTCATCGGCGGTGATGATGGCCTCATTGACCGAGTTGACGATAAACCGCAACTCCTCACTGTTGGCCCGGATTTCTTTTTCGATGTTGTATTTGTGCAGGGCGATTTCGATGTTGGATTTTAATTCCCGGGAATCAAACGGCTTGAGCAGGTAACCGTAGGGTTCGGTCAACTTGGCACGGGCGAGGGTCTGCTTGTCGGTGTGGGCGGTGAGGTAGACGATGGGTATGTCCTGGTTGGCCCGAATTCGAGTGGCGGCTTCTATACCATCCATTTTTCCCTTGAGCCGGATATCCATGAGAACCAGTTTGGGGTGGCTTTTCATGGCCAGAGTGACCGCCTCCTCACCGGTTTCCACCACTCCGGCGACGTGGTAACCAAGATCCAATAGCGACTCCTCAAGGGCCATGGCTGTGATCCCTTCATCTTCCACCACCAGGATTCCGTCACCGTTCATGGTTACCTCCCCAAATATCGCACCCTGACCCGTGTTCCAGGCTGATTATTTTTCCAATTCACCTCACCATTTAACTGCCGGACCAACGTTTTCACCAGCTGGATACCCAGAGAACCATCCCTGGGACTATCTAAGTCAAAGTCGAAACCCGAGCCATTGTCGATCACCGTCATGTCGATCCAGTTGTTGATTATCTGGCAGAGCAGGATTTTTATCGTCCCACCCTTTTTATTAAAAGCATGTTTGAGGCTGTTGGAGATCAACTCATTGAGGATCAGGCCGCAGGGAATGGCCTGTTCTATCTTGAGAAATACGGGCGACAAAGTCAGCTTGAGGCGGATATTTTTTTCCTTGGCGCCATAGGAAAGAAAAAGGTTTGTTGCCAATTCCTGTATATAGTCGGCCAGATTAACCCGGCTCAAATTTTCGGAACGATAGAGGCGCTCATGGATTTGAGCCATGGAGCGTATGCGGTCACGGCTGGCTTCCAGAGCTGCCAAGGCGTTTTTTTTGGAGGCTTTCTTTTTTTTCAGGCGGCTGGCCTGAAGTTGCAGCAATCCGGAAATGATTTGAATGTTGTTTTTGACCCGGTGGTGCACTTCCTTGAGCAAGGCCTCTTTTTCTGCCAATGAGCGTTGGGTCTCTTCCTGAATTCTCATCCGGTCGGATATGTCGCTGAAATTGACTACAAAACCGATATTTTTTCCGTAGCGCAAAATGGGGTAGGAGTGAAACTCCACTGGGAAATGGGTGCCGTTTTTGCGAAAAAAAATCTCCCCATCACCATGGATACCGGTCGCTTTGGAAATGGGATCGAGGATGGGACAATCCTTGACTGGATGATGTGGACCGTTACGGGTGGTGCAGTGAATGAGTTGATGGGCATTTTTTCCCAAAAGTTCGCCAGGAGAATCATAGCCCAACAGCTTCAGGCAGGCGCGGTTGACCAAGGTAAAGTTACCGTGGAGATCCGTTTCAAAAATACCCTCTCCCGTCGCTTCCAGCAGAAGCCGTATTTTTTCTTCCCGCTCCCGGATAATTGTTTCGGCTTTTTTGTGTTTGGTGATGTCCCGCCAACTGGAGCGGCTGTAGTGGATGTGGCCCTGCCTGTCCCGAACACTGGTAACGTTGAGAATGACCCAAAGTTTGGAGCCATCTTTGGTCCGAAAAACAAGTTCGGCGTTCTGGACACTGCCGGTCGTTTGAAACTGCTTGAAAATTTCCCGGGATTTATTGCGGCAGCTCGGATGATAGAGATCAAATATGGGGTGATGGATGATCTCTTCCTTGGAAAACCCCGTTTTGTCGATCAGGGTTTGGTTGCATCGGACAATGTGAGTGGTTTTGGAATCCACCGACGCAAGCATGTCCGGCGCATTGTCATAGAGATCCTGGTAGAGCCGTTCAGATTCGAGAATTTTTTCTTTGGAGCGTTTATTGCGGATGGCAATGGCGAAAAGTTCAGCGATCCGGCTGACATTTTTCAGACAATAATGATCGTAGGGATGGTCGGCATTGGCCAGTCCGATTTGGCCCACCAACTCACCGCCGATGATAACCGGAACCGAAAGGTAGCGCTCGATGGGGATATGCCCTTCGGGGGTTCCCCCTGATGAGGGGTGGTTTTGGGGATCATTGGTAAAAAAACCCTGCCGTGTGTTCAGGGAGACGCCCCAAAGCTTCGGGAAGGTAAGGTCTGGATCTGGAGGAAAAACGATCTTGTCTTTGAGTGCAGTAATGGAGCACTCCCGGCCCATCATGTCGGTGAGGGTATGGGCGACCAGATCTTTGGTATCAGGATCGATCTCACCGACATATCCGTGTCTGCTTGCGGAAACTTTGAGGGAAACCTCCAGCACTTTGCCAGCCATGGCTTCGATGGTGAAGTCATCAGACATCAGGTGGCGGGATAGTGTAGCCAGGGCGTTACTGATTTTCAGCTCAAGGCTCAACCTGTTGCCAGCATCTCTGCGATCAGGCAGCTCAGCTGTCGTAAGAAAAGCAGCGGTATCGGGGGAGTCAAGCGACATGGCCTCTGTCCAGAAATGATGACCGTTCGTCCCTTCCTAGGACAAACTGTCCCCTTAACGATGACCGGTCCACTTCGTGACCGGCGGCCTTCACTGGACATTTTTTTTAGAGTTTAAGTAATTTGAGTATTGTGAAAACAGAAAAGTTCCAAACGTCATGGATGTTCGTGCCGCTTGGAGAGTGTGACCTTACCCAATTCCCGAGGTATGTGGTTGGAATACGGATCGGGGCAGACGGAAAAAAATTCATCCTGCCAGTTTCACCATGTTGTGGGGTTACGATTGAAATGACATAGAAGAAAAGAAGGAAAAAACCAAAAAAAGTCAAAAAAATCCAGCATTTGTCCATTTTCCCGTGCCATTCCATGCGGCCTGGGATTTTGGACGGATTGGCCGGATTTTGTGCGTTTGGTCCACTTGGTTTGGCATTTTTGGGCGGGAAGGGGTGCGTTTTGGGCGGGTTTTGGGTGTTGGGGGGGGTGGGGCGGTCAAAAGAGCCTCAGAGTGGCGGTGTATCAGGGGTTTCGGTTGGTTTTGGTGTGCGTGCCTGGGGCTTTGGTGGGGGGGGGTGGGTGAGCGTGTAAGGGGTTTTTTCTTTCTCGGATGCTTTGGAAGTCCGGCACCACCCGCCATCCGAGTTAATGCAGTGTATTGATATCTATACTAAAAACACTAATTTCCACCCCAGGTGTCTATTTTTTCTTCTCGGATGGCCGTCTGGGGTGTCTATTTGAGGCTTGTCGGTAGCTATCGCCCGCTTTTCTCGGACGCTATTATTTGGTCACCTTCTTCACCGTCACGCCTAGCGGGCTGGGCGAGCCCACCACAATCGGTGGGACCCACTTCACCCTCAATTTTCGCTTCTCCGGCTGGGAGCGTGGGCCGGTCCAGAAGCCGTGCCAGTGCGCGCGGCAGCCGCTGGATTCAGAAATAGACGGCTTATGGGGTTTCGATAGCTGGATACGGCGGGGGATACATCCCCGTCCTGATCAGGAACGCAAACCAGGATGCCCAGGGGATTCCGTGGTGATTTTTCGCTGTTGCCGGGTCAGACTCCCACTTTTTCCACTGCGAAAGGTTTTTTCCTACCAATTCAGCGGCTCCCTGTTTTGTCAGCCCGGCCACCTTGACAGACCCCTTGAGTTGCCACCTGGTCGGGCCTGTCCACCCCTCCTCTGGGGTGGCCCAGATCATTTTGTGGCGCTCCGGGTTCTGCTCTCTGGGGCCGCTCCAATCGCTATCCGTGCGAAAATACGCCCCGGGCAATCCCGGGATGTCGCTGGTGAGTTTGATCGAGCCGGGGTCGCCCCTCCTGACGCTCCGGACAGCATGGAAGTAAGCGGTCTCCGCCTCTAGGGGGGTCTCCGGGTAGAAAAAGCCTCTTTCCATCTGGCCGAACGTGGCTTGCCCCGCGCCAGGGCCTCTGGTTGCAAAGTTGACCTTTAGGGGGAAATGCCAAACTTCGCCGCCAAATTTTATCCAGAAACGCATGTCGATCCCTCTGGTTTGAGGTTTGCCGGGATACGCTCCCGGCGGGCGGCTACCGATTAAAATTCCGCTTCATCCCAGTCGCCATTTTCACTCGCCTGAAGCAGCATCGCCTCCTCGGCAATCCAGCCAGAGGGGAGATTGTCGAGAGTCATGGCGCGGCGAAACTCGCCAACGTCGTGTGACACGCGGCGGTCGTATCCCTCGGAAACCCACGCGTCCCGCTCGGCTCTGGAGGTGAACGAATAGAGCGCACCAGCGATGCGGGTGTTGTCTGTCAGGTCCTCGTGGATGCTGTGCTGATTTTCGAGTCGGTGGGTCAGGCTGGAAATCTGGCTCGAGTCGGCGGTGGTCTGGGTTCCGTCAAGGTAAGTAAAGGCGTAGGACTTGGCCATCTGTCTTCTCCTCGTAAGGTGTCGATCTGGGGAACTCCCTGATCTGTTGAAATAAGTTTAGCTCGTTTTGAGCTAAACTATCAAGGGGAAAATGATGGGAGAGGTGTTTTTTTTGAGTGGGTTGTTTTTTAGCCCCGCCCGAGCCGTTTCCATCTGCACAGACGCACCCAGGGTGAAAACCCCACTTTAGATTGGGCCAAAAAAAACCCGCCAAAGCGGGGCGGGTGCGAGAGAGTTTTTTGTGTGTGGACAGGCCGCACCACCAACCTTTTAGAGGCAGTGCTCGTAATGGTCTGCTCACCACCATTTTGTCCACACAAACAAAATGGTCTATCCCAACCAAAGCGGGATTTATGGACTCACCTGCCACACCCGGATACCCAGCCCGTGATAGCCGATGATGCCCATGAGCCGGTCCAGATATTTTTGTTCTTTCCCGGGCTTTTCCAGGATCAGCAAAATCCCCGGTTTTTTCCCGGTCATTTTGGCGTAGTGGAGAGACTGCCCCACCGCCTGGTAGAGCTTCCCGGCAAAATCCGCTTCCACCGCATACTCATCGGTGAGGCAGTCCACCCGCGTCCGATCTGCCAACCTAACCTCGGCTTCACCCCCCATCTCCTGGCACCACCGCTCCTGATACCACGCCTCATGATGCAGCCGGGCGGCATCGGCGGGGAGGGAGAGAAAAACAAAAAAAATGAGAGCAAGCCAGCGCATGCCCTCATAATATGTAAATGATCATCTAAGATCCACAACAAACAACCAACGAGATCAAAAAAAAGACATCACCCATCGTTGGTTATTTTGCGGAGATTTCCGCTATCCCGTCCCGGATATGCCCGGCAGCCCTGGCGCAAGCGTCGATCACACTGCCACAGGTGGCGCACAGGGTCATCTCGGTCGCCGCCATGCGGACATGGTAATACCGGGAGCGGTGGAGCCCTTGGGACTCCTCTCTCAGTGTCTTGGCTTTAGGCAGTATGGTCCGCATTTTCCGCCCGCACCCCTTCATATCGTAGGTGCGCATGTCGGCCATGGTCAGCCCCTCTGCCAGTAGCGCCAGCTGCCCGCCCCAGATCCTGCTGGCCTTTTGCTGCTCGGTCTCGCTCCAGCTGGTGGCGGGGGCAGCCATAAGGATGGCTAGCAGGATCAAAAGTTGAGCTGTCTTTTTCATGGCTATCCCTGACCCTCTTTCCAGTCACTGCAAAGAATGGCGTCATGCTGCCCGGCTTCAGCGTAAAATTCATTTCCAATCTGCATGTGCCGCACTTCGTGTTTTCTGGGACGAAAGCTTTTGTTTCTGTGATAGGCAAAGGCGAATCCTGGAATTGGGTGGCCGGTTTTGTGCTTCTTTTGAATGAAAATTTCATCCATCAACCTCCCTCCCGCCTCCGGTTGAACTTTGCCCCGTAAAGAAAAATAAACTTCATCTACCGCATCAATCGTATCGCCTCTCATCAGGCCGGATTCATTAATCACGTATCTTCTTTTAAAGTAGTAATGAATGTTCTTGAGGGTTGCGTTGTGCTGGTGTATTTCAATATCCGGGTGAATGCGGTGAATCGCATCCATCAACTTGTCGACATTATGCCCAAACTTCCGAGCTTTTTTTTCAGCAACCTTAAAGTGTTCCTCCAAATTTGAGGGTTCCTCGGGAAATTCAGATAATTTATTTTGCAATATCAGTAACTTAAAAAGCTGCTCAACACCCAGCCAAAGCAAGTTGCAAGCGCCACCATAAAACCAGTTAAACCACAAGCACCTGCCTTCAATATAGTTTTTATCGGCTTGGTTCAACCAAGAGCCCAAAACAGAGCAAGATTTGAAGCATTTTTTATTCACAACACCTCTCTAAAAAAACCTCAACTCAAACAAGTTCCACGTCTTTCCTTGATCCATTGTCTTGGTTTTGCAATTCCACTGCTCTTTTACAGTCGCTCCAAACTCGTTTTGAGCGTTCACCTTGCCCGTCACATCCCACCCATACCCCCCTTCAACATGAAACGTCGGTGTGAGATAATCGTATGGAAATTCAGCAGAGTCTGGATTTTTCAGCTTTTGCTTGACAAAGGTTTGGCAGGCTGTGATTGCTTCGACTGCGCGCGGCCCCTTCTTGCTGAAAAAGATTTGACCAATCATTGAGGTTGCCACAAGCAAAAGCACAGCCACCCCCAACAAACCACCAACACTAAAACCTTTTTTTCTGGCCATTAATTAAGCTCCTGTCAAGATACCCCAATAATTATTTTATTGCATGCAAAGTATCAAAAAATCAATCCTGCAATCAACCAAATTTTTTTAGCCTTTCGACTCCTCCACCAACACCCCCACCGCCTCCCCATACTGCCCTCTGGTGATCTCGCTCGCCTTCCGCACCCCCAACCGCCGATGCACCCGCGCCCACACCCCCTGCCACGGCTGCCCCGTCCGCTTCACCACCCCCATCACCATCAGCGACAGGCTCTCCCTCTGCTCCGGGGTGATGGGGCTCAAGAGTTGCGCCTCAATCCGCTCCAGCTCCCCCCGCACCCGCACCGCTTCCGCCCGATAGTACCCCCCCATCCCGAGAGCCCCCAGCAGGCCCCCTATATAGAGTAGTGTCAGCAGCGTATTTTTTTTGGGCCTTTTCCGGCTGGCCTGGAGTAAATTTTTCAGCTCTGTGTCTGGCATAATAAAGCCCCCCATGGGATCAAATTCCCCTCATCCCAGGGAGCCTACCACATCCGTCAAGACCTTTTTCGTGGGGCCGGGAAAAAGGTCAGCTCGCCAGCTCAAAAAGCTCCCGCATCTCCTCAAGGTCCACCACCGCTCCCCCCGCCTTTCCCCCCTCCGCCCGCCTTCTCTCCACCGCTCGTTTGCACAGCGCCACCACCAGCGGCCGCATGGCCCCCGCCCGGATATCCGAGCCTTCCCCCTTCAGGTGGCCCTCCACCGCATCCATCGCCTGGATGATCATCGCCGCGTCAATCTCCGGATAACCCGGTATCGAGCCGTCGCCGGGGCGGGGCGTCTCTTCTTCGCCCGCCCGCATCGACCCCTCTCCGGTGGCAAGCCACAATAAATTTAGCTCGGATGCCTGGGCGACTGCGATAAGTTTAGACAGTGAGGGCTCCCCTTTTCCGGCCAAATAGTGGCGGATAGCTGTGTCTGAGATGCCTGTTTTCCTGGCAAAACTTCTCAAGCTGTCTTTCCCTATAGCTATTTTGATCCGCTCAGAAAATGTCACATCTAACCCCGTGGCGAAAAATAGTCACCGCCAATGCAATAAATATGTTTACAGTGCAACAAATGTGTGGCATATCTATATCCAACATTTCATTTAGACATGATCATTCGGGACTCAAGCTGATGAAAATGCCCCCAAAAAACCGCGATTGGACCCCAAGGGAAGTCAAAGCCGCGTTGCAGTTGGCGGGCACTCCCATCTCTGATTTGGCGCAAACCCACAGCTACCACACCAGAGCCTTCAGTGTGGTTTTGGAGCGCCCCATGCCCCACCTGGAACAACTCATCGCCGACGCCATCGGCATCAAACCCCGCCGCATCTGGCCCAGCCGCTACGACGGCCAAGGCCGCACTCTGAGGCCTGATATCAAGGGTCGAGGTGGACGCTCTCAGAATACCACGACTGCCGATCCCTGCAACATCTATGCGAGGGAGGTCGCATAGCCATGCCCCGCCCCCGCAAAAAGCGCCAAGCCCATCCGGATCAGCTGGTGTTGGAGGGTCTTTTCGAGATCCCCAGAGCTCCAGCCCCCAGAGCCGGTTCCCTGGATTATGCCACCGAGATGCGTCTAGCCATCAGCCGCGCCATCCGGGAGAGCAGCAAGGATCGGGACGAGATCGCCATGGAGATGTCGAGATTGACCGGCAAGCCCATCTCCAAAGCCAAGCTCGACGCCTGGACCGCTGAATCGAAGGAAGGCCACCGCTTCCCCTTCGAGTTTGCCGCCGCCTTCGAGGAGGTCACCAGCTCCACCAGTCTCCAGGAGCTGCTGGCCCAAAAGCGCGGCTCCACCGTGCTGGTGGGGGAGGAAGTGCTTTTGGCCAAGATGGGCCAGCTGGACCGGATCGAGCAGCAAGCTCGGGAAGAAAAGCGCAAACTGAAAAAAAAGCTGGGAATCGGATAAGTGGCCACCCCCCGCAAAAAATATGCCGCCGTCCCCCTGGAGCAGCCCCCGCCATTGATCGCGGAAGCTCCACAGAGGCGGCGGCTGGAAGGGGCGGCGGCGGTGATTGATCTGATCATCTATTCCGATCCCACCTCATTGGCCCCCGAGACCGAATTTCACGCCCTGCGCCTGGCCCGGGATCTGGTGGTGGAGCATATGGAGCAGGCCGGGCAGCAGGCTCAAGGGGTGCCGAAATCATGACCACCCTCCAAGAGCTGGTCAAAGAGTTCCAGCGCCACCATGGTTCATCAGTGGCGGGGGTGATCGAGGCTGGCAAAGTGCTGATCCGCGTCAAGAAAAACACCAAATTTGGGCACTATCTCCCCCTGGTGGAGGCCTTGGGCATCTCCAACACCACTGCCCAGCGCTACATCAAAGTTGCAAAAGATCCAAGGTTGTCAAATGCGGCCATTTGGCCGCATTTGCCGCAAGGCCTTAGAATTCTTTATGAGATTTCCAAGCTTAAAGACCCTCAATTTCAACAGGGTCTAGCCACAAACCAAATCACGCCCCACATGGAACACAAAGACGTGGAGCGGCTGAGGCGGGGTGAACAAAAACCCTCACCCCCCCCGGAAGGCCCCACCAAAACCATCCAGACGCCCCTTTCCCGTGGCGAGCGGTGGCTTTTGGCGGCCTTTCTGGAGAACGCCCTCTCCGAGATGGAGCCAGACGATCTAGCCTTCATGGTGGTGAAATACACTGAAAAGCACACCATCCACGATCTGGATCCAGCCGGGCTGAAACCAAAACAGCTCCTGAAAAAGCTCCGGAAGGGGCTCCGATGAGGCAAGCCGCTCCCACCCCCTGGTATTCCGCCCGGGATCTAGCTGCCCTGGCCCTCCCGAACCTCCCCGGATCGGAGAGAAATCTCCGGGATAAGGCGATCCGGGAGGAGTGGCGATCCACCGAAAGAAAAGGCAAGGGTGGCGGCTCTCTCTATCATCTATCGAGCCTGCCCATTCCCGCTCAAGCCGCCTGGGTCGAGCAGCATCGGGAGACCATCACCCTGAAAGTCGCCCAGGAACTCCACCCGGAGGTGGCCCTGCTCGCCGCCCACATCATCGGTGAACGGGAAAAACCCACCCTGGCAGCCCTCGCCCAGATCCACCACCCCCCCCGAGTTGAGAGCAGGGAAAGGGGTTTGGTGAAATATCAGAGAGCGCCAGGCTACGCCCAAAAAACCGCAGAGGGCCGCCGGGAAATTTTGCGCTTGCTCCAGGAATATCAGTCACTTTCCGGCAGAAATCACCGCAAGATCGACACTATCACCCGCTTTTGCGAGCTGGTCGAGGCCCACCTGGTCCCCCTGCCAGAGAGCGCCGCAGATCTAAAGCCCACCCCCCGCACCCTCCAGCGCTGGGAAAAGGATTATCGGGCCAAGGGTATCGCCGGATTGTTGCCTGCTTTCGGCAACCGGAAAAACAAATGGTCCCTGCCAGAGCTACAGCAGCAAGTGGTGGTGGGGATGCTGGTGGATCATCCCCACGCCTCCATTAGCTTGATCCATGAGGCGCTGAAAACCCGTTTCGGATCGGAAGCGGTTCCATCCCCTTCATCCGTCAAAAGATTTCGTATGGCCTGGATCAAGAAAAACGCCTCTTACTGGCTCTTTCTTACCGATCCGGATCAGTGGCGCTCCAAAAAGATGGCCGCGCCGGGATCGATGTCCCAAGACGTTATCCGCATCAATCAAAGATGGGAGATGGACTCCACCCCCGCTGACGTCATCCTCTCCGACGGCAAACGCCACCAGATCATCGGCGTTATCGACATCTACACCCGACGGGTCAAATTTCATGTCAGTCGGGTGTCGAAATCTACTGCTATCACGTCGCTGATCCGTCGCGCCATCCTCGATTGGGGCGTTCCGGAAGAGATCAAAACCGACAACGGCCAGGACTATGTGGCCAAGCATACGGTACGGGTGCTGGAAGATCTCAAGATAAAACAATCCCTTTGCGAGCCTTTCAGCCCCTGGATGAAACCCCATATTGAAAGGGTTTTCCGCACCTTCAGCCATGGCATTGTTGAGCTACTCCCCGGCTTCATCGGTCACAACGTCGCCGATAGAAAAGCTATCGAGTCCCGCCGCTCCTTTGCCAACCGCCTGATGTCCCGCAAACGTGACGGGGAGCCGGAGGCCGTGGAAATCCGCCTCACCCCTGCCGAGCTGCAAGAAAAGTGTGACGCGTGGTGCGAAAACACCTACCACCAAGGCGCGCGCAAGGGTTTGCACGGCAAAACCCCCTTTCAAAAAGCTGCCGAATGGAAAAGCCCCATCAAGCAGATCGAGAACGAAAGAGCGCTGGATCTACTCCTCTTTCAGGCCCCCAAAGGCAAGGAAACCCGCACAATCCAGAAAAAGGGCATCCATGCCGACGGTCGCTGTTTTGTGGCGGCAGAACTTTGGGGCAGGCCCGAAGAGGAGGAGGTGCGGGTGTTGCTGGACGAGACCGACATGGGCCGCGCCTACGTTTTCACCTTGGATATGGAATTCATCTGCTTGGCTGAGGATCCCGAGTGGACCGGGGTTTCGCTCAAAGAAAAAGCAGCGGCAGCCAAGGCGATCCAAAACCGGGTGATGAAAGAGGGTGTCAAAATCCTGAAAAGGGAAGCCAGACTCGCCCAAACCCGGGACATCCATCAGGAGATCCAGAACAAAAGAGAGCAAGAGGCCGCCCAGGTGGTGGCGTTCCCCACAACCAAAACAACCCACGCCTCCCCCGCCATCAACGCCGCCGCAAAGGCTGTCAAATCAAGCACCCCAGCCAAGCCGAAACCCATGACCCTGGAGCAGCGCGCCGCCTATGACCGGCTCCATCAAGAGATCACCGCGCCAAAGCAAGCGACCCAAGACCCAGGCAAAGAGCGGTTTTTGCGGGCTCAGGAGATCGAGCGGAAAATTTCGGCTGGGGAGGCGGTGGGGGAGATTCAGGGATCCTGGTACGACACCTACAAGGAGAGCCCGCAATATAAAGCTATGCTCCGGATGGCCAAAGCTTTCCCTCAACAGGCAGCCGGATAAGGGATTTAAAAAAATGGCTGAAAAATCAAATGGCACGCCCGCACCACTGAAAAATGTCGCCTTTTTTATGGAGATGATGGAGCGGCTTCAGGGGCGGGCCTCCCACATGGAGGGGATTGGTTGTTTTTATGGGGAGCCGGGGCTGGGAAAATCCATCTCCGCCCGTTTTGCCCTCCTTCAGTTCCAGGCCTACTACATCGAGGCGGGTAAATCGTGGACCGCAAAGGCGCTGTTCACCCGCATCCTCAGGGAGATGGGCATCACCCCGGCCAAAACCATCTGGGAAATGACGGAGCAGGCAGGCAATCAGCTTCTTTTATCCGGTCGACCACTCATTATTGATGAATTCGACAAGCTGGTGGACAAGGGGCTGGCTGAGCATGTCCGGGAGCTGTACCTGGCCAGCAAGGGCAAGGCCACCATCATCGTGGTGGGGGAGGAAAGCCTGCCCTTCAAGCTCAAAAAAACCCCCCGCTTTTATGACCGGGTGCTCACCTGGTACCGCGCCAGACCTGCTGATGGGGAGGATGTCAAAAACCTTCACCACTTTTATCAGGGCGAGGTCACCATCCACGCCGACATGCTGAATACCATCGCCGAGGCCAGCGGTGGTGTGGTTCGAAGGGTTTGCAATGCTCTGGAAACAATTGAAAACTGGTCAAAATTGAGTGGCGTTAAAGAGATTGGCCTCTCCGAGTGGGGAGATCAGCCCCTCTTCACCTGTGATCCGGATCTGGGGAGGTGAGCATGGCCAGGAGGCAAAAAACAGCCCGCCCCAAGGGCCTTGATTGGGTTTGGGCGGTCATGCGGGAGCGACGGGTTTTCACCTGGCAGGATCTGATAGATCACACCAACGTGGACGGATCCAGCATTACCACCTACCTGACCAGCCTGGTACGGGGGGGCTATCTGGAAAAAGAGGGGGTCGGCGGGCTGCACAATCCGGCCACCTATACCCTGATTCGGGATGTGGGGGTGGATCGGCCCCGGCTGAGGAAAGACGGCTCGAAAGTTCCAGAACAGACCAATCAAAAAGTGTGGCGCTTGATCAAGACCTTCGGGGATTTTTCCTGGGAGGATCTGTCCCATTATCCGGGAATCAAACCGGCAGCGGCCCAGGACTATATTCAAAATCTGGCCCGGGCGGGAATTCTGGTGACGGTGCAGGAGGCGACCCACGCTTCCAAAGCCCGCTACACCCTGCCATCCAGCCACAACACCGGCCCAAAAGCTCCCCAGGTCAAACGCAACAAAACCATTTTTGATCCCAATACCGGAAAAGCGCACCACAAAACAGGGGGTTCCAAATAATGCACGATCACCGCCACACCAGAGTGCGCCCCAGTTCCCCAGCCTCTCACGCGATGGGCCGGGTTCGAGCAGGGGCCGCAAGCCCGGGCCGCCATGCCCTCTCCACATGGCGGCCCGGGCGCATCATGGCCCGGATCGGCAGGGCCATCGCCGAGATGGGAGACGAAATGACCCTCCACCAGCTGGTCCGGCGTCATCCGGGGGGCATCACCAAGACCGAAATCCGCCGGCACCTCCCCCATCTCCACCCCACCCAGCTGTCGGACCTGCTGCTGCGGGGGATGCAAAGGGGTGAGATTCACGCCGCCCACATGGAAAAAGCCGCCCGCCCCGGTGTTTTTGAGGCGGTTTATTGGCACAAAACAGCCGGATTCACCCAGCTATAAAGAGGAGAGCCAGCCCCATGGCCAGCAAAAAACGCGTCAAACCCAAGAGCCCCATCATCGTTCGAGACCTGGAGCACGCCAACCAGGTGTTGGGAGAAATCGCTCATCTGAAACGCAATATTTCAGCGATTGAAACCGACATGAACCATTCCATCGACCGTATCAAAGCCGCCGCCGAGGCTTTCGCCGCCCCCCGCCGCAACAGGCTGGAGGCCCTGACCGCCGGACTCACCGCCTTTGCCGAATACCACAAAGAGGGGCTGTTCAAGAAAAAACGCTCTGTGGATCTCGCTTTTGGTCACCTGGGCTTTCGCCGCTCCTCTGAAATCAAACCCAAACCCCGCTCCAAATGGGCCATGATTTTGGGCCGCATCAAAGAGCTGGGATACAAGGACGCCATCCGCACCCGGGAAGATGTCAACAAGGAAGTGCTGCGGGAGTGGCCCGAGGAGCGACTGGCCATGGTGGGGGCGCGACGCATGGATAAGGATCTCTTTTGGTACGAGCTGAAGGAGGAAGCTGTGAGCGAGGAGATCCCCACGGCTTGGGCGCCCGGTCAGGAAGGGGAGGCCGTCTGATGGACCTCTCCGGTTGGATCATGGAGCAGCCCGTTTGGATCACCGGGGTGTGGATCTCCCTCTTTTCCGGCCTGTCGCTCCTGCTCTATGTGGGCGCGATCTGGTCGGTGATGGCTCCCTGACCCGTGATCGTCTTCCCCTGCTCTGGATGCGGCAGGCTCCACACTCTGGAAGATCTCCAGGCCCACCTGGATGACCGGGAGGCGCTGGTTTTGATGAACCAGCTGCCGGGGGAGCTGTCCGGGCTGGTCATCCCCTATCTGACACTTTTCCGCACCCAAAAGAGCCACAGCTTGAGCGCTGGAAAAACCAAGCGGCTTTTGGCGGATCTGAAGGGGCTGGTTGATTCTGAGTATGTCACTCACAAGCACGGCGCGCCCAGGCGTTGCCATCCCCGCATCTGGCGGGAGGCCATCCGGGATCTGGTGGACAGTCCGGAGCAAACCGGAAAAGTCAGGCCCCTGAAAAGTCATGCCTACCTGCAAGCCATCGCCTACAACAAGGCCGACCAAGCGGATGCATCGAGAGAGCAGCAACAGGAAGGCAGGCGGGAGCCCACCGGGAGAGAGTCATCCCCCCCCAAGCGCCACCCCGACGCCCCCAAGGGAGCCCCGGACGATTGGCGGCCAGACACGAACTATGCCAAGCCCGGCCAGCTCTCTGAACTACTGAAAAATATCGGCCAACCCCAGATCGTCTGCACCGTCGCCGCCAGCTGCCGAAGGGGGAGCCGCTGTCAGATCAAGGAGACCCGAGGCGGCCCGGAGTGTGAGCGTTTTCTCTCCCGGGAAGAGGGGTTGGATAGATCGGAAAGCGCCACCCCCTGCCCGTTGATGGGGGAGTGTGGGATAGCTGAGAAAAAGTGCGAGACCAGCCGGGAGGGGTGCGGCGCTTTCGTCAGGAGGGAGCAGGCGTGAAACAAAAAACCAGATCGATATCCCCTCAAAGGGCGCGCTATCTCAAGGACATGCGGCAAATTCACGCCCTTCAAAGACAGGCTGGGATCGAGGATCCGGAATATCGGGCGCTCCTCACCAGCCGCTACGGGGTGAACAGCTCCAGCCGTATCACCCCGGATCAGCGCCGGGATTTTATCCGCTATCTGAATCAGCGGGCCGGGGGTGGGGGGCAGGGTTTTCCCGGGCGGCCCAGTCTGATGGAAGACCCGAAAAAAGGCCCCATGCTGGGAAAAATCGAAGCCTTTTTGGCAGAAGCGAAACGGCCGTGGAGTTACGTCCACGCCATGGCCCAGAGAATGTACCGGGTGGACAGGGTGGAGTGGTGCACCAAACACCAGCTCCGCCACATCATTGGCGAGCTGGCGGAGGATGCCAGGCGACACGGGAGACGGACATGAGCGTAGCAGGGCGGAAAAATCAAGACGTCAGAATGAAGGATCTGCCGGAAGCATTTCAGGAGGTAGCCGAGGTAACCGGCCTGCCTGGAGCGCTGAAGATGATCAAGAAGTACAAAGGGACGCGGCTTTTTATCCCCAAAAAATTCAGCGCACAGCACGCCCTGGCAGAGCTTTTGGGGATCGAGCAGGCCCGACGCCTGGGCAAGAGGTTTGGCGGGGAAGTGTTGATGATCCCCCAGGCAAAAAAAGCCTTCCGCACCATCCGTAACCGGAAGATTGTTCGCCGCTATGACGAAGGAGTGCCGGTAAGAAGGCTGGCGGTTGAGTACGATCTCACCGAGCGATCCATCTACGTCATATTGAGCGACCCAAAAAACACCCCCTCCTGATCCCCTGCTGAAGTTCTTCATCTCAAGTTTTTCCCTCCCCTTCTGGCACACTCACGGCCATGAACGCAAGCGCCGGGCCGGGCTCTTCCGGTCCGGTCAAACTTCAAGCCGAGCAGGGGCTGAACATGCTAGAAAACCAAGATCTTTCCTTGGCCATTGGTCGCATCGAGGGGGCTATCGACGGGATCAAAAAAACCCAGGATAACCACACGGAAATGCTCTCCGGCGTCGATCAGCGGCTGAGAAATGTGGAGCAAAAAGCCGCCGTTCACTCTGGCACTGTCGGCGGTCTCGCCGGATTGGTGGTAGCGAGCGGCGTTAGCGTGATCAGGGCCCGGCTCGGCGTCTGATGGCCCACACTTCCAAAACCCGCTCCAAACTCCGCCGCCGCTTTATCGAGGGGGGAGATTTGGCTGTGGTCGCTGAGCGGTTGGGGGTCGCCATCGCCACCGCCCGCCGCTGGCGTCGTGAGGCGCTGAAAAGTGGCGACGATTGGCAGCAGGCGAGAGACGCCTTTCTTTTGGCTGGCAAAGGTCGTCGCTCCACCATGCGTCAGGGCGTCGAAAAATATATGGGGGTCTACCTCAAAGCGGTGGAAGCGCTGGAAGCCGCCGACGATCTGGAACCCCTGGAGCGCACCGACGCCCTAGCCAAGCTCGCGGATTCGTTCAATAAAATTACCGGATCTGTCGCCAAGCTCGACGCCAAGCTGGCCACACTGGGTGTCGCTATGGAGACCGTGGAAAAACTGGGAGATTTTATCAAGAGCGACTTTCCCCAGCATGCAGGCGCTTTTCTGGAAGTTCTGGAGCCCTTTGGTGAGAGGCTGGCCAAAGATCATGGCTAAGGATCTCTCACCAAAAGCTTTTCAAAAGAGCCTGGCAGAGTATGCCGACTCGTTCAGAGAGGCTATCGAGGCCCAGGTTGAGGGGTTCGACAGTACCCCCAAAGCCGCCAAAAAACGCCAGGATCAGGCCCGAAAAGCGTTTCGCTTTTTCGCCCAAACCTACTTTCCCCACTATGTCACCGGCTCCGAAAGCCAGCTGCATCAGTACCTCTTCCAGCGCCTACCCGCCTTGATCGCTGAAAAAGAGGGCAAAAAACTCGCCATCGCCGCCCCTCGGGGTGAAGCCAAATCCACCATCATCACCCAGATTTTTACCCTCTGGTGCCTCCTCACCCAGCGCAAGCGGTTCATCCCCATCGCCATGGACGCCTACCACCAGGCAGCGGTAATGCTGGAGGCGATCAAGGCCGAACTGGAAGCCAACCCCCGGTTAAAGCAGGATTTTCCCGAGGATGTCGGTGTTGGACGCGTCTGGCAGGAGGGGGTGGCGGTCACCGCTGGTGGGGCGAAAATACAGGCTTTCGGATCGGGCAAGCGGGTGCGCGGCCTGCGTCACGGCCCCCACCGCCCCGACCTCCTGATTCTGGACGATATGGAAAATGATGAGAGCGTGCGAAGCTTGGAGCAGCGGGACAAGCTGGACGCCTGGCTGAAAAAATCGGCCCTCAAGCTGGGGCCGCCAGACGGCTCCATGGATGTCATCATCGTCGGCACGGTGCTCCATCACGACTCGGTCCTTAACCGCCTGCTGAATGATCCGTTGTGGGAATCGATGCGCTTTCAAGCCATCCGCCGCTGGCCCGATGAGATGCCCCTCTGGGATCGCTGGGAGCAGCTTCTCCGCCAGGAGGGGGAAGAGGTGGCGGGGGCTTTTTACAAGCAAAACAAGGGGCGTATGGATGCCGGGGCGGTGGTCTCCTGGCCCGGGGTGCGGCCCTTGGTAAACCTCATGAAACTCCGCGCCGATGATCACGATGCCTTCGATTCCGAGCTACAAAACCAACCCCTGCGGGAAAATGCCACCTTTGGCGAGATCCTGTTCTGGTCCCAGGAAAACCCCAACTGGCTCTATTTCGGCGCGGTGGATCCCTCCATGGGTAAATCGGGGGGGCGGGGGGATCCGTCGGCTCTGATTGTGGTGGGGCTTGACCGGGAAACGGGGGTGGTTTCAGTGGTGGAGGCAGACATCCGCCGCCGCACCCCGGATCAGATCATCGAGGACATTATAGCCCTGCAACTGCAATACGGCTGCCGCCGCTGGGTGGTGGAAACGATTCAGTTTCAAGAATTTTTCAAGGATGAGCTGGTCAAAAGATCGGCCAAGCGCGGTACGCCGGTGCCCGCCCAGGGGGTGAAACCCTCCACGGACAAGGGTCTGCGTATCAGCTCCATACAGCCCCACCTGAAAAACGGCCTGATCCAGCTCCACCAGTCCCAAAAAACCCTGATATCCCAACTGAAACACTGGGGCGAGCCCGGCACCCACGACGACGGCCCGGACGCCCTGCAGATGGCGTTCGCCGCCGCCCACCAATCCCAGGGCGCCGACTCTGCCCCCCTTTCCACCCCCCGCTCCGGACCAGCTGCGGGACTGGGTGGTGTGATGGGTCGCGCTGACGGCATCTGGAGTGGACTCGGGAGGCTGATCCGTGGCTAAAAAATCTAAAAATACCAAGAAAAGCCGCGCCATTCCAAAAACCATCCGCCAGGAGATCGCCACCACCCGGGATGGGAGGGATATCACCCGGCCGTACAACACCCTGGGTATTCTCCAGCCTCAAGATCCCGTTCTTCAGGCTCAAGGGGGCGGGGATTATACCGTCTATGAGGAGCTGCTGAGAGACGACCAGGTGGCCTCCACCTTCCAGCAGCGCCGCCTGGCCGTCACCGCCGCCCCGTGGGAGGTGAAGCCCGGAGCGGACGACAAACCCTCCCGCCTGGCCGCTGAGCTGATCGAGGAAACCCTGGATCGGATCGGCTGGGACAACGTCACCGATAAAATGCTCTACGGCGTTTTTTACGGCTATGCGGTGGCGGAGTGCTTGTGGGCGTCCGACGGTCGCCTTTTCACGCTAGATGAAATCAAGGTCAGAAAGCAAAAGCGCTTTGTTTTCGATCTGGACGACAACCCCAGACTGTTAACCCTGCAAAATCAGCTGGATGGGGAGCCTCTGCCAGAAAAGAAATTTTGGCATTTCCGCACTGGCGGAGATAACGATGACGAGCCTTATGGACTGGGATTGGCTCACCACCTGTTTTGGCCGGTGTTTCTCAAAACCGGCAATTCCAGGCTCTGGCTGTCATATATCGACCGCTTCGGCTCCCCCACCACCCTGGGGCGCTTTCCGTCCGGCACCACCGACGCGGAAAAGCAAAACCTCTTGTCAGCTCTGGAAAAAATCCGCTCCGATTCCGGCGTGGTTATCCCGGAAGAGATGCGGATTGACCTCCTGGAGGCCTCCCGCTCCGGCTCTCCCGGCCACGGCGATTTTTATGACCGGATGGACGCCGCCATCGCCAAGGTGGTGCTCTCCCAGACCATGACCACCGATGCGGCGGGGGGGCAGTATAAAGCCGAGGTCCACAAGGCGGTCCGCAACGAGGTGGTCAAGGCGGATGCCGATCTGGTCTGCGCCAGCTTTAACAAAAGCGTGGTCCGATGGCTCACCGGGTGGAACTTTTCCAACGCCACCCCCCCCATCGTCTCCCGTATCACCGAGGAAGCTGAAGATCTCGATAGCCGATCTGAGCGGGATGGGCGGCTCTTTGGTATGGGTTTTCGGCCTACTCTGGAGCAGGTCAGGGAGACCTACGGGGGAGAGTGGGAGGATGTTTCAGAGGGCGGGGAGTCGGAATCGGAAACCGACGCCAGCCCCGCCATTTCCGCACAGGCGGGAATCCAGGAAGGGGAAGAGGGAGTCGAAAAGCAAGAAAAAACCCCTGAAAAATCCGTGGATTTCGCTGACGACTGCCCCGGCGGCTCCTGTCCTGTTCCGTCCGCCACCGACCCCTGGGCCTACCGCCACCTGCCCATCGACTTTGCCGACCCGGCCCCCCCCGCAGATCCCGGTCCGGACGAGATTAAAAAGCAGGCCGCCGCCCTCCTGGGGCAGGCCATCGCCAGCTGGGGGGAATCCATCGAGAGCGCCATCAAAACCGCCACCGATCCGGACGCGCTGCGAGCTGCGATTTTTCAGGCCTATCCCCGGATTGATGCCGCTGATTTCGCTGAGATCGTCGCCGCCGCCTCCCTCTATGCCGAGCTACGAGGCCGCATCGAGGTGATGGAAGAGGATTCCAACGATGGCGCTTGATTTCAGCCGCTTCCCCTTCCTCCCTGCTCTGGAGCTGTTGCGGGATAAAGCCATGATCCCCACCGACAGCTGGCAGGAGATGCTGGAGGGGGCGCACATCTGGGGGTTTTCTGTGGCTGGAGCCACCAAAGGGGATCTATTGATTGATCTCCACGACGCCGTCACCAGCCACATCGAGGAAGGCGAATCCGGGCAAACTTTCGTCAAGATTTTCAGGGAGATTGCAGAAAAGCACGGCTGGTCTTTCAAAGGGGATCCCACCCGCCGGGCCAACACCATCCTCGACACTAATTTCCACTCCTCCTACAGCGCGGGCAGGTTGAAGCAGCAACAGGCGCTGGTGGAGCACAGGCCGTTCTGGCAATACCGCCACGGCGGATCGATGAACCCCCGAAAACACCACCTCGCCTGGCACGGGATGGTTCTCCCGACTGACGATCCCTGGTGGCGCACCCACTACCCCCCCAACGGCTACGGCTGCAAGTGCTTTGTCTCCGCCCTCTCCCAGTGGGATCTGGATCGGCAGGGACTCGTTGTGGACCAGGCCCCTGTCATCGAGACCTACAAGTGGACCACCAAAGATGGCCGGGAAATGTTTGTGCCGGCGGGTATCGATCCCGGATTTGACCATATGCCGGGTGATAAATCCGGCGCTGATCAGCTTCAAAACAAGATCCAGGGCTGGCCACAAGAGTTGCAAACGTTTTTCCAGGAGGAGCAAAAACGATGAGTAGCGACGCTATTTCCATCCGTGTGGATGACGCCCGGGTGATGGATCTGTTGGGACGGATTCAGGAGAGGGGCGGCGACCTCAAAACCGCTTTTGCTGATGCCGGGGAGAGCCTGGTCAGCGCCATCCAGGCCCGCTTCGATCAGGAAAAAGATCCGGATGGGAAGGAGTGGCAAGATCTTTCTTACTCGACAGTAATGTCAAGATTGGGGGGGAGCAGAAAGACTTTCAAAAAAAAGGGAGGGCTCCGAGCCAAGGCGGCCCGCTCCATCTCCGCCATGAAGATTCTTTCGGCCTCTGGAAAGCTTCGGAGATCCTATGTTTATCAAGCGGATAAGGATCAACTTCGGGTAGGTTCCGGCAAAAAATATGCCGCCATCCACGAAAAGGGGGGCGAGGCGGGCCGGAAATCCCACCGCTTCCAGATGCCCCGGCGCTCCGCTCTCACCACCAGTAAAGACCAGCTCAATGACACCGATATGGGGGAGGTGCTGACCATCCTCCAGAGCCACATGATGGAGCCCGCCCGATGAGTGACGCAAAACCCCAGCCTGACGATCTCGCCGCCCGCCTGATCCAGCTCCAGCTCCGGGAGCAGGCCGTGGCCGCCAGAGAGCAGCAGCTCCAGGAGGATGGAATCCTCGCCTTTGTGGAGGGGCTGATCAGGGAGGGCAAAGCCGCCCCAAAACATCGCCAGCGCCTGGTCCAGCTCATCACCGCCACCGACGAACTGGGCGGCACCCTCGCTTTTTCCGAGCTGGACGGGGAGGAGATCACCGCCACCCCCGGAAAAGCCCTGCGGGATCTGCTGGCCGACGCCCCTCCTGTTGTCCACTTTGCCGAGGTGGCCGCTGAGGAGAGAGGGCTCCAAAGCACCGCATTTTTCAAAACCCCGGCAGGCTACACCGTCGATCCGGAGGGGCTCAAACTCCACAGCCGCGCCCTCCACCTGATGCAAAAAACCCCCGGTCTCGCCTATGCAGAGGCCGCCAACCAAGCCGCCAAATGATGGAGAACCCCATGCCAGACCAAACGACCAAAACCCCCACCACTGAAGACCTCACCGCCCAAGAAGAGGCTTTGAGCGCTCGGGAGCAAAGCGCAGCCGCCAGAGAAAAAGCCTTGAGGGCGCAAGAGGTCGCCTTTGCCGAGCGGGAAGAAAAGCACCTGAAAGCCCAGGCTGAAAAGGATGCTGCAAGCGCCCTTGATTTTGCCGAGGATCAGGTTGAGAGGGGGGTAATTCCTCCTGGTCAAAAAGCCAAATTCGCCCTCTTCATGGCCAGCCTCGATCCCGAGGAGATGGTCACCCACACCGGCAAGGACGGCAAAGAGGTTTCCGTCCCTCAAACCGTCGCCTTTCGGGAGTTGATGGCGGGGGTGGGCGAATACACCTCACCAGCTGCGCCTGATAGTGGAGACAACATCAAGATCGGCGGCACCCACTGGCAGATTGATCCAGACAGGCGGGTGCTGGATCAGGAGATTCGGAGCTATGCCGAAAAAGAGGGGGTGACCTATGAGGCCGCCTTTACCGCCGTAGCCAGCAGGGGGCGGTGATGTACTGCACGCCCGCACAGCTGGCCACATGGTTTGGCGCGGACGAGCTGGGGCAGGCCTGCTCCACCACCACCCCGGTGGACGGCGGTTTGATGCAGCTCACTATCGATGGGAGGGACCGCTCCGGCTACACCCCCGAGCAGATCGACGCCGCCGACCAGGTCCTGGCCCGGATCGAGGCGAGCATCGAGACTGGATTTTTCTTCATCAACACCTATCTGCGGAGCCGCTACCAGCTGCCCCTGGATCAGGCAGCCATCGATCAATCCCCACTCCCCCGGATCTGCGGGGATCTGGCGCGTCACAGTTTCCACGACGATCTACCCACGTCCGAGATCGGCGAGCGGAGAAAAGCGGCCATCAGCTATCTGAAAGACCTTCAGAGCGGCAAGGCCATCCTTTCTGACAGCGCCACCCAAACCACCACCCCGACAGGCTCCCCCCAGGTCGTTCAGGGGGGAGTGGAGGCTCAATTTTCCACCACGCAAATCAGCGGATTTTAAGGAGATCACGGCATGTCCGAGACAGAAAAACCCACCCCTCTGGGGGAGGAGCGCTATCAGGCCGTCACCCCCATCAAGCGCGATGGCAACACCTGCCCCGCCGGGGGGCGCATCACACTCCCCATCGGCGAGGCCTGCATACTCATCCAGGAGGGGGTGATCAAGTGCATCCCGCCACACAATCCACGAATTTTTCACGACAAAAACCACGTCAGCCAGAAGGGCTCCCCAGTCGTCAAAGTCACCGCCACCGCCACCCACGACATCACCTATCTGGGCGAAAACTATTTTGCGGGGGAGTCCCTCGTCGTCCACGGCAGTGATGTAGCCGGGCTGTTGAGGGGTGGATCGATCAAAGACCTTTATTGGGTGGAGAGCTGACATGACCAAGCCCAAAAAACCTGCCCCGGAAAAAGCCCCACCGGTAGAGCCACCCCCGATAGAGCCACCCCCGGGAGCGGAGCCTGTCACAGAGGCGACCGTGGAAGAGCCGTCCGCCGTCTTCATCGTCCGCACCCCTCTGCGCAACAGCGGCGTGGAATACCCGATGGGGTCACGCGTTGAGCTGTCAGAGGTTGAGGCCGCTGAACTGCTCGCCAGCGGTGCCATCGTGAGGATCGATACCGGTCGCCCTCAAGCTACCCCCAAGCCGGTGGATCGGCGAAGCCATCGAGAGCGGCTGGCGGAGGCGGTCAAGGCAGTTTTTCTCAGACCCTATGAATATCAGGGGATTCTATATCCAGCCGGGACTGAGGTGGTCGTGCTGAAGATCGATGTGAAGGGGCTGCGGGCCAGAAATATCATCAGGGAGGTTATTCCCTGATGTCGGATTTTCTCGCCGCAGAAAAGCCCATCCTCCAGAGGTTGAAAGAGGAGATTCCGGGCGCCCATGTGCTGCCCATGGGGGATCTGGGGGGGCTTCAGGAGCGGGGGCAGGTCACGCCCGCCATCTATCTCTCCATCGTCACCACCACCCCCAAAAACACCCGCACCCCTCACTCCGGGCAGCTGATGCGCCAGGTGTGGGCGGTCACGGTGGTGGCGAGGAGCTACCGGGATGTGAAAGGGGGGAGTGGCGCCAGGGAGCAGGCCGGACCGCTGATCCACCAGGTCATCACCACCCTCTCCAGCTGGGCTCCCCAGGTGGAGGGCGACACCTACACCCCCTTGTGTATGCCGGAAAACGAGCCGCACCAGGTGGACCACTCCGAATCCGGGTTCATCTATTACACCCTGTTTTTCAACACCGAGTTTGTCATCTAGGAGAAAAACCATGGTCGCCAAGCCAAAAACACAAGAAGAGCCAAAACCCGAGCCGAAAGTGAAGGTCACCTTCATCAAAACCCACACCCATGGGGGCGTCCAATATCACGCTGGGAATGTCGCCGAGGTCCGTCAGGGCGCGGTGGCAAAGCTCGTTAAAAAAGGCGTGATTCAAGACCCCGCCAATCCCCAGCCCAAGAAAGAGGAGGGTTAAGTCATGCAGGGAGGATTTTTAGCTTCTGGAACACTCTATATCGACCGACTGACAGACGCCGGTGAGTCGACCGGCTTTATCCAGGTGGACAACTGCACCGCCTTTGAGATCAAGGAAGAGTCCGAACTTAAGGAGCGGACGTCAAAAATGAAAGAGACCTACGGCCAAAAACTGGACGTAGTGGCGTTAAAAACCAACTCCAACGTCAAGGTCGCTTTCAACGGGGTATCCACGGACGTTCTGGCCATGATTCTGCTCGGGGAGGCTGTCGACCATAATGTTGGGGCGGGCACAGTCACAGACGAGAGTGTCACCGCCAAGTCGGGCAAGTGGATTTCCCTGGCCCAGAAAAACCTCACTGACGCTACGGTTGTGGTAACGGATGACCCAGAGGTCACCACCTATGTGGATGGCACGGACTACAGTGTGAACTATGCGTTGGGTCTTCTGGAAATAAAGTCGGGGGGAGGTATCAGTGATGGGGCGGATCTACTGGTGGACTATGACCACGCCGCCATCTCCGCCTCCCGGATCAGTGGCGCGACCCAGCCCATCATCCGGGCCAAGCTGGCGCTGGACGGAAAAAATATCAAGGACGGAAAAGGGGTGCGTGTAGAGGTGGATGAAGCGGTGCTCACCCCGGACTCCCCGGTTGATTTTATGTCCAGCGATTGGGTGGAGGTCTCTCTCTCCGGCACAATGAAGACCCTCACCGGGAAAACCACCCCATACACCGTCACCCCAGAGAAATAACAGCCCACCCCCCCCCTTTATGGCGGGGGGGTGAATAGAAGGACGTAGACCCATGTCACAGCAAAACAAGACTCAGATTTTTGGCCAACAAATCACCATCACCGAGCCCACCGTGGGAAAGATCCGCGATTGGGTCGCCAGCACCGAAACTGAGGAGGGTAGGCGACAACTGGATTCCCATCTGACTGTCGACCACATCCCGATCACGGTTTTCAGCCTCCTCACCGACTGGGATGAGATCCAGATTGACAGCCTGACCCTGCCCCAGTTGCGGGAAGTTCTCGCCCTGCTCCGGGAGAAAGTCCCCGATTTTTTCGCTTTCCTGGACCCACTCATTCAGGCGGGGGTGGCAGCCAAAAAAGCGGCCGCCGCCAGCTTGAATCCCTCGCTTTCCACCTGATTGAGCGGGGCCACCTGCTGGTCTGGGACTACCCCCTGTCAACCTTTATCCACGCTTTGGAACGGTCTTCTGAAAAATGACTGCCAAAAACAACAACATCGAAGTCGTGTTTACAGCCAACACCTCAAACCTCAAAGCAGGCTTGAAAGAGGTGGAAGGCCAGCTCGGCACGACTTTTGACGGCGTGGATGTCAAGGCCCAGGCCGCTGGAAAATCCCTCTCCCACGCCCTCACCCTGGACGCTGCATCTATCACGGCGGGGGTTGCTGGGCTGGGGGCTGGGATTTCGTCAGCAGTAAAATCGGCTATGAACTTTGAAACCGCCATGGCCGGGGTGGCAAAGGTGGTGGATTTTGAAAACCCTGAAGGCCTCAAGCAGATGGGGGAGACTATCCTGGATCTCTCCCGCACCATCCCTGTGACCAAAGAGGGTCTGGCTGAAATCGCCGCTGCGGGCGGCCAGCTGGGGGTGGCGGCTAAGGAGATCCCGGGCTTTACCGAGCAGGTAGCCAAAATCAGCGTGGCCTTTGACATGCTTCCCGAGCAGGCCGGAACGTCCATGGCCAAGCTGTCAAACGTCTTCCAGGAGCCCATCACCGAGATTGAATCTTTCGGCGATATCATCAACACCCTCAGTAACAACACCGCCGCCAAAGCTTCAGAAATCGTCAGCGCCATGACCAGAATCGGCGGCAACGCCAAGCAGTTTGGGCTGGCAAAAGACGAAGCCGCCGCCCTCACAGCCGCCTTCATCGATCTGGGCAAACCCCCGGAGGTGGCCGCCACCGCCATCAACTCCATGTTGGTGAAGATGCAAACAGCATCGGACGGCACCAGAGGTTTTAAGGAGGCCCTGGGAGATTTGGGCATTCAGGCGGAAGATCTGGAAAAATCAATTGCGGAAGATGCTCAAGGGGCTCTTCTGTCCTTCCTGGAAACTCTTTCCAGCGTAGACAGCCAGGAGCGGGCCGGATTGCTGAAAAAGCTCTTCGGTATGGAGTATTCCGATGATGTTGCCGTGCTGGTGGGGTCTCTGGAAAGCTACCGTAAGTCGTTGGCCCTGGTGGCAGATGAGACCAAGCTGGCGGGATCGGTCCAAGCCGAGTTTGAAAAACAGTCCGCCACCACCTCCAACCAGCTCGTGCTCTTGGATAACGCCGTCGCCGGGCTGGGCACTGTGTTGGGGGATCAGCTGCTGCCCGTCGTCAACGCCGGGGCGGAAGCGTTGACCGATATGATCAACGTTTTTACCGATTTCGCCACGGAAATGCCCGCCGTTGCCACCGCTGTGGCCGGGGTATCCACCGCCCTGGCAGGCCTCGCCGCCTACAAGATCGGCGACACCATGCTGGATGCCCTCGCCAGCCGTTTCACCTCTCTCCCCACCACCGCCACCGCCGCATCCACTGCTATCGACGGGGCGGCGTCTGCCATCTCCGGCATTTCCGGCAGCGCCAAAACCGCCTCCACCCCTCTCTCCACCCTGGGCTCCACCCTCTCCACTCTGACCGATAGATCCGGCTCGCTGGCTAGCCGCTTTTCCTCTCTCTCCATGGGGATGAAGGCCGGGATCGCCATCGAGGCGGCAGCGGCGGCGGTGGCGGTCGGGGCTCTGGGAGTGGCGATGTGGGAGGCGGAGTCGGCTGAAACAGCTGTGGAAGAGGCTGCCGAGAGCGCTGGCGAGGCCTTTCAGGAGATGGCGGCAGGATCAAAAGATGTTGCCGCCCTGCTGGATGATGTCGCAGTGGGTAGTGAAAAAGTGACCGATCTTTCCGGGGAGGAACTGGAAATCCTGAAAGATCTCATCTCCAAAAAATATGAGGCCCTGCAAGCCGAGCGCACCCGGCTGGAGCTGGAAGAGGATCGACCTCTTTTGGGCATGATGACCGATCACGCCGAGCAGCTGGACGGCATCACCCGACAGGAAAAAGATCTCACCACCCTGCTGAAAGAGGCAGTGGGGGTGGAGAAAGCGCGGGGGCAGGCGGCGGCGGAGTCCATTGATACCCAGGCCGAGGCCATCGAGGGGGTGCAGACGGCCCTGGACGAGGTGGGGGATAAGATCATATCGGTGGAGGCTGAGACCCAAAAGGCGGAAAAGCCCATCGAGGATGTCCAGGATGGACTGAAAGAGGTTGCAGACAAGGGTATCACCATCACCGCCGAGACATCCAAAGCCCTGGACGGGATTGGGGATATCAAGGCCGCCATCGACCGGATCCAGGATAAAACCGTCACCATCACAGTCGAGGAAAAGACGGTCAAAAAGGCGGCAGGTGGTGGCCTCATGACCCCCTTGCACCGCAACAGCGGCGGGGGGATTTTTCCCGCTCTCACAGCGTCCACGGTGCCGGGCGTTGGTGATGGCGATACGGTCCCAGCCTCGCTTCCCATCGGCTCCTACGTCATCCGCAAATCATCCGCCGCCCAGTATGGGAACGGTTTTTTTCAGGCGCTACTGAACAGGGAAATCCCCCGCTTTGCATCCGGCGGACATGTCCCGGTCATGCTCACTCCCGGAGAAAAGATCATCCCCCCCGCCATCGTCGATCACTATGGCGTGGGCATGATGTCCAGGATCAATCGGGGGGTGGTTCGGGGCTATGCCGATGGGGGGGTGGTGGAGGAGTCCGCCGACCCGGTGACCACCTATGAGTCCCGCTCTGTGGTGGTGTCAGTCTCCGGTCTGGAGGAAGCCCTGGCGGACCTCACCACCCTCTCCACCACCCTCTCCACCATGACCGATCCGTCGGTAGTCCTCACCGCCACCGGCTTCACCGAGGCCGCCGACGCCGCCACCCTCCTGATCGATACCCTGGCAGGCCTCACCGATATCGATATCACCCTCACCGCCGACGCTACAGCGATGGAAGAGGGGGTGACCCTGGCCACCGACGCCCTGGCGCTGATCCCGGAAGAGGCCGCCACCCTCCTGTCAGTCGATACCGAAGAAGCTCTCCCCGCCCTCACCGAGGTGACCGATCTTTTGGCCCTTTTCGTCTCCACCGATATTGCCCTCACTCTGGACCCCACCGAGGCGGTGGACGGGATGACGGAAGCGGGGGAATCGGTCGCCGCTTTGGCATCCGATATCGAGGAGATGGCGGACGCCCTGGACGATCTAAAGAGCGCCCTCTCCACCGCTGCCGAGGTGGACGATGGCCCCGGTGCCAAGATGGGTGAAAGCGTCTCCGGCCCGGTGGATGCTATCAAGGAGATGGGCCGCCTGATGGTGGATCTGGGGGAGGTGGTGGTGAGTCTTCAGGAAAAAATCATCTCTTTTGGCAAGTTGCTGCTGGAGCTGGATGAGGTGGCGCTCACTCCCCACATTAAAAAAATCACCGAGTGGGGGGAGGTGCTGGCGGAGATCAAAACCAAAACCGAGGAGGTCCAGGATGCCCTATCATCAGTGGTGGAGACAGTGGATGAATATGACGGCAGCCTGGAAAAAGCAGAGGAGACGACTGGCAATCTCCAGGCGTCTCTGGAGGGGCTGGAAAAATCCGCTGAAGAGGCTGTCCGGATGGTGGAAGAGGTGGCGGACGCGGTGGATGATCTGGAGGATAAAACCGTCACCGTCAACGCCAGAACCAGCTCTGCCCTCAACAGTCTAAACAACATCAAAACCGCCCTCGACGCCATCCAGTCCAAGACCATCACCATCACCACCCGCTATGTGGAGCAGCACCACGACGGCGGCCTGGTGGGAGCGCTCAAACTCAACAGCGGCGGGGCAGTTTTCCCACGCCTCACCCGCTCCACCGTACCGGGCTCCGGAAATCAGGATACCGAACCCTACTCCCTCCCGGTAGGCTCCTGGATTATCAATAAAAGTGCCAGCGACTATTACGGCTCCGCCCTCATGGACGCTATCACCAGTATGAGCGCCCCCCGCTTGGCCACCGGCGGCTTGGTGGATGCCTGGCTGACCCCCGGCGAGCGATTCATGCCGCCGGATACCGTCCAGAACTATGGCCAGCGATTTATGGCCATGCTCAACCAAAAATCTTTCCCGAAAGGGGCTTTTTCCGCCCCCGGTCTTGCCAGCGGTGGCAGCGTGGGGGGCGGCTCCAGCGGTGGGGATGTCAAAACCATCCGTATTGAGCTGTCCGGGGGAGGTGAAACCGTGGCAGGGGACTTCCAAGAGTCGGACACCGACGCCCTTTTGCGCATTCTCCAGCAGGAGCAGGGGAGAGCGCTCTGATGGCGGAACTCGACGGCATAACCCTACCCGACGATCTGTTCTGGACCGATGAGTACAGCGCCGCCTGGTCCCCGGTCGCCCAAACCGTCCAACACACGGCAAGCGGGGCGTTGGAAATTGAAGCCTCCCAGCTCCAGGCAGGCCGACCCATCACCCTGCAAGGGGGGGTGGATCACGCCTGGATCGACCGGCAGACCGTGGCCGCCCTCTACGCCACTACCGAAGACCCAGCCAAGACGATGACTTTATCATTGGCCGATAGCCGCCAGTTTACCGTCCGCTGGCGTCACCACGAACAACCCCCCCTGGAGGCCCACCCCATCCAGCCGGTGGATATCCCCGACGATAGCGACCCCTACCAGGTCAAGCTGAAACTGATGGAGATCTGATCAAATGACAATCCAAACGACCGATATCAAACTCTACCGCGCCCTCACCACCGGCCAGGACGCCACCGCCGGGGGATATGTGGGGACCACGGAAGTGGTGGATGGGGCGGCCAACAATCTTTTTCCCGATGTCTCCAGGATGGACCGTGTTTATTCCGATGTGGCGCTGGAAAAAGTTTTTCTCTCAGTCCGCTCCAGCAATGACGACACCTATCTGGGAGCCCATGCGGTCCTGATCGATGCGCCGGATGATGTCGGGGTGGGGGTGATGCTGTTTTATACCGGCGGGGATGATGATACCCGGGATGACTGCCGGACCTATATCGAGTCCTACTGGTTGCCCGGCGACTACCTGGAAGATGATGCCGTCCTGAAAGGCACAATGCCATCCGGCTCCCAATCAGTCTCCATCATCCTCGGCCATGACTACCTGCAAGTGGATGATGTGCTCTATCTGGAGGATGGGGGGTTAAGCGAATATGTGCGCATCACCTCTGTGGAAATCGTCAAATATGGAATGCTGTCCCAGTACGAATATACCGTTCTCGGTCTCGCTCGACCCCTGGAAAACAGCTATACCAGCGCCTGCAAACCCCGCATCACCGGTGCTGATCCATCCTGGCGCGCTTACGGGGTCACCACCCTGGCGGCAGGCGTCAGCGCCGGAGCCTCCCAGATCCAGGTAACCGAAACCCGGCAGCCGGTTGCCCCAGGCAGCATTGGCTCCCAGTCTGTCACCGGGGAGGCTCCGTGGGATGAGGCCGCCGAAGATCATGAGTTGGCGGTGTTGTGGGATGGATTGCAGGATGCCGTCTGGCCTGGCGCGGACGCATCCGCCACCCTGTATACCCAGGCCGCTCCCGTTCGCCCCGGCACGCTCACCGCTCGTATCGAGTGGGGGGGGCTGCTGTGGGTGGAAATAGCCGACGATGGCGCGGGGGGCATTTCCACCTCCAGCGCTGGTGAGGCAGGCAACACGATCATCGGCACCATCAGTTATGCCACCGGCCAGCTGGATCTGGAAAAAGATTTTTCCCCGGGCGGTGATGGGGATGTGGCCTGGCTCCGCTTTCACCGCACCCCGACAGCGGCAGGGGTGACCCGCACCCATAGCGAGACCGCCACCACCTCCTCCCTTTACACGCCCACCCTTTCTCCAGCCCAGATCACCCCGGGTTCCATCGTGATCGACTATCGCCAGGGGGAGGTGTGGAAGAGGGTCACCGATGATGAGGCCGGGATCCTCACCGGAGATGGTGCGGGGACCATCGACTACACCACCGGCGCTTGTTCCCTCACCACCGCTGGCGCTCCAGACTACGGCGCTGAGATTCTCTATCGGTGGCGGACTGGCTTTTATACTCAGGATGTTCAGGATGAGACGCTGGGCACAGGCCCCACTACCGCCTTCACCCTGACCAATGCTCCCCTCTCCGGATCGGCATCCATCGAGCTGACCGAATCCACCGCCACCGTCACCCTGTGGGATGGTGGGGATGGTAAGCTCTACACCGAGCGGGATCTCCTCACCGGCACTGGCTCTGACTCCGGCACGATCAGCTACACCACCGGCGATATCGCCCTCACCGCCCACACCCCCGACGCCGCCACCGACGTGATAGCGAGAGAGTACACCTACCGATCCGCCGGAGAACACACCGACTCCCACCAGCTCCGCAGCCAGGGCAACCCCCTTTCGTCCGGATCTCTCCAGGTGATCGCCACAGCAGCCTCAGACAGCTCCACCCTTACCCTGAATGACAACGGCTCCGGCTCTCTTACTGGGGATGGCAGCGGTTCTATCGACTACGCCACCGGCTATATCAACCCCACATTCAGTGAGAATATCCAGGAGACCTCCCTGGTCCTGCACTATAGCTACGAGACCACCGTCACCCCCGATCCCGAAATCCTGGGGCTCGACACCCAGGCGCTTCCAGCTGATGGTAAGGTAGGGATTTTTCATTCTGGCGGCGTGGCGTTGATCCGGGAAGGGGCTGCCGAGGATTTGCTGCTGATCTCCGACATCTCCGGCGACACCCTTACCCTGGGAGGGGTCACCACCAACACCTACACCACCGCCGCCACCGTCTCCCCGGTGCTACAGCTTGGAGATCTCCAGGCCCGCATGATCGATCAGTGGAGCCTGGAATCGTGGGATGGCACCTGGTCCGACACCCCCGGCACGCCATCGGGCTGGACCTACGATTTTACCGGCCACCCCCTCACCATCCAAAACAACGGCGGCACGGCTGATCGGTGGAGCGTCAAATTTACATCCGCCACCGATTTTGAGATCCACTCGGAGCGGGAGGGTCTGATTGGCACAGGCGATACATCCACCGATTGCAGCCCCAACAATTCCCAAACCTCCACCCCCTATTTTACCCTGGCGGCAGCTGGCTGGCCCGGCTCCGGCATCCAATATGGCCACGCCTTGAGAATCAATACAGATGATGCCGCCGCTCCCATCTGGGTGGCGCGGATCGTGGCGGCTGGAACCAATGCGGTATCCAGCGACTCCGCCACCATTGAGATGCGGGGCGATGAGGATGCCTGATGACTGCCATCAAGAGAGCGGTCGGGCTCCCGTGGTCCCCAGCGGCCCCCGCCATCCCCCGGTCCATGGAGGTGGCATGGGAAACCCCCACCCCCAGGGATCGAGGGGCGACTGTCACCTGGTCCCCGGCAACCCCCGTCACCCCCCGATCCGTGGATGTGGTGTGGGAATCTACTCTTCCCAGGGATCAAAGGCTGGATATCCCCTGGGCTCCGGCCAGCATCGTCACGCCGATCCCCATCACCACCCTCTGGGACACCACCACCCCCAGGGATCGAGGGGTGGATATCCCCTGGTCTCCGGCCAGCATCGTCACGCCGATCCCTATCACCACCCCATGGGAGGTCACCACCCCGAGGGATCGAAAGACGGTGATGCCGTGGGAAATCCCACCCGCCAAAGATCGACCAGTGACCACCCCCTGGCATCCAGCCACCCCCCTGGATCGGTCGGTGGTGATCCTCTGGGTGGAGCGCTCCCCGGCCCATCGAAAGATCTCCACCCCCTGGAAAATCCCCCCCCACATCGTCCGCCCGGTCCGCTTGGTCTGGCGCGGCCTCTACGGGAGCATCATCAGAATGCCTGATCTGACACTCACCCGGGTGGATACCCAACAAAACATACCCTTGCTGCGAGGCTCCGCCGCCATCGATCTGGATTCCTGGTGCTGGCGCATCTCCGCCACTCTGGCGTCCAGGGGTGGTATGGATTTGGTGCGGCCCACCGCATCCGGCCCGGTGGAGGTGGAGCTTTCGATAAACGGCTACAGCTGGCGAATGTTGGTGGAGGAGATCCGGCAGGATCGCTCTTTTGCCGCTGGGGGCTGGCAGATCTCAGGCCGCTCCCCCTCCTGCCAACTGGCGGCACCATACGCCCCCCTTCAGACCCGCCAGTGGGGCTTGCTTTCCGCCCGCCAGATCGTGGCCGGGGAGCTTTCCGGGAGCGGCTGGGCAGAAGAGTGGCATATCACCGACTGGAGTATCCCGGCAGATCTTTTTTCGGTCACAGATCAGTCATCGATGCAGATCATCACCACCATCGCCCAGGCGTGTGGTGGCGTGGTGCAGACCCACCGGAGTGACCCATCCCTGATCGTCCAGCACCGCTATCCCGTGAGCCCCAAGGAGTGGGCGACAACCTCTCCTGCCGCCACCCTGTCCGACGCCACCCTTTTCAGCCAGTCGGAGAGCTGGAGCCCCGGCCCCGGCTATGACGCAGTGGTGGTATCGGGCCAGGATCAAGGGGTGCTGGTGACGGCACTGCGATCCGGAGCCCCAGGCATCACCCACGCTCCCAGCGTGGTGGATCCCCTGATCCTGAACACCACGGTAGCCAGAGACCGCGCCCGCTCGATCCTGGACCAAGACGGCTACGACCGGTCGATCTATACCCGCACCATGCCGCTGGCTACGAACCCGGCAGAACCGGGGCTGAGACTGCCGGGGGAGCTGGTGGAGATTGAGGAGCCCCTGGAGACCTGGCGGGGGCAGGTGTCGGGGGTGTCGGTATCGGCTGGGGTGGGTGGCGGGGGTGCTCTCACTGTCTCCCAGACGCTCACTATTGAGAGGGTTTATACATGAGCAACGCCTACGCAAAGCTAAAATCCCTCTTCCCCAAAACCCGCCTGGTGGTGGGCACGGTAGACGCCCACAACGCCGATGGCACCAGCACTCTCACCGACGCGTCCAGCCGGGAGTTTACCGCCCAGGGAACCAGCGTCAGCGTGGGAAATAAAGCCTTTGTCCAGGATGGCCGGATCACCGGGGAAGCCCCCAGCCTGCCCGCCTCAACTGAATATGTATAGGAGGATATCATGTCGCAAAAAGTCATCATCATCGACCCCCAAAACCAGCCAGCATCAGAGGTGTGGGAGTGGAGCGAGCCCGAGCTGAAGCGGCAGATGACCAAGCTGAGACCGCCCACCACCCAGCATGCCGCAACCCCCGCTCTGACAGAGCCATTTTCAATCCTGGATGGTCACACGGTCGTGCCTGTCCAGCTGACCGAAGACCCCCATGACCCAGAGTTGGAGGCTCTGGGGGGCTTGGCTGTGACGGTGATGATGGAAGAGGTGGTCAAAAGGGATGAAAAAGGCGAGCCGATCAAAGATGCCGACGGCAACGACGAAACCTACACCCGCCCCGCATCAGCCACCGCCACCCGCAAAAGCAAGCCCAAGCCCCTGGCTGATGTCAAAGCAGCGCTCGCCACCAGGCTGGAAGCCAAGGCACTGGCGAAAATGCAAGAGGCGTTCACTGGAAAGCAGCGCCTGCTGGACGCCTGCGGACTCCTGGAGCCAGCTGAGGCTGCTACCCTCAAGGCCGCCACGGCGGATATCTGGACCATCTGCCAGGCGGCCAAGCCCGACATCGAAAACGCCACCACCCGCCGCCAGGCAAAGTCCCTCTATCGTGCCGCTCTGGCGGCGTGGTCTGAATGATGCGGGGGGGGTGATGATGAAAGAGGTGCGCTGTTATGGATGCAACAAGCTCCTGGGAAGAGCCGGGGGCGAATCGTACAGCCTGGAAATCAAATGCTCCCGCTGTAAATCGGTAACCACCAAGAGGGCCACGAGCTCCCAAAATGAGCGCCCCGAGCACCCAGAAAAAAAGGAATGCTCGTGTGGCTCTACATCCCAAAATCAGTCCTGACCACCAACGATACCAAGGTCTCTCCCTCTGCTCCGGAGCTGGGGGCCTTGATCTCGGGCTCCACATCGCTCCACCCGGATACCAAACTGTTTGCTGGGTCGAGCGGGACGCACGAGCTGCGGCCAATCTCGTGGCGAGGATGGAAGAACAGACCCTGGCTCAGGCTCCTATCTGGTCTGATCTTAAGTCCTTCAACGGCCAACCGTGGTGCGGAAAGGTGGATATCCTCACTGCCGGATATCCCTGTCAGCCGTTTACCTATTCAGGCCTGCGCAAGGGCAATGAAGACCCCAGACACCTCTGGCCCGACGTCGCCCGGGTTATCGGAGAAGCGAGGCCACCAGCCGTCTTTCTTGAAAACGTCCGAGGCCATCTTACCCTCGGCTTCCATGAGGTCTGCCGAGACCTTCAAGGGCTGGGCTACCGGGTTGCAGCGGGACTTTTCGCGGCGTCTGAAGTCGGCGCGAGCCACGGGCGGGCAAGACTTTTCATTCTGGCCCACGCCAACAGTGCGGCAGTCAGGCAACTGGCCGGACATCGAGATGAGCGGGGAGGGCTGGCGGATGGTGAGAGGGGCTTTCCAGTGCGGGATAGACAAGACGTCAGTTGCATGGATGATGCTGTGGCTGTGGAGTCAGGCAGCGAACCTGAAGCCGGGGAAACCCTCGAAGACAACCCTCTCTTCCCTCCCGCTCCGGATGACCTTGAAGCCTGGGGTGAATTACTCCGAGAGTCCCCTCATCTGCAACCCGCGATTCGTCGAGATGCTGATGGGCTGGCCGGACGGCTGGACCGATATCACATGCTCGGCAACGGGGTGGTCCCTCTGGCTGCGGCGTATGCGTTCCGCTCTCTCTCAACTGCCCTAACCACCCCCTAACCCCTCCCAGCCCCCACCCCAAAAACAAAACGGGGCCGGTACGCAAACCGCACCGGCCCCACGCCAAACCACCCGACCCACCCCCCAGCAATCCTCTCCAGAACCAAACAAAGAAAAAATCAGTTTTCGTGGTTTTTCATGCCAAACCAAATGACCAAAAATGCCAAAGCAAGTGGCCGTTTACACATGTTCCACCTTTCACCAAACTCAAAGGGAACCCCAGAGGGAACCCCAACCCCCATCTCTGAACTTTTCCCACAAAAAAAGCACTTAACCCAAAAGGCTAAGTGCTTGATTTTGTTTGGCGCACCCGGAGCGATTCGAACGCCCGACCTACTGGTTCGTAGCCAGTTGCTCTATCCAGCTGAGCTACGGGTGCATACGCGCTTGTGGCGAAGTGGGGGCAGAGTAGATTCCCAGAGAGTGGGCGTCAACTGCAAAAAATCACTTCGGCAGGGAATCGAGGATTCGGTGGAGACTTTCCAGGCGGGGGGGATGGATCTCCCCGGCTTCGACCGCCGCACTCACCCCACAGCCCGGCTCATGGAGGTGGCTGCAGTTGGAAAAGCGGCAACGGCCCAAATGGGGGGCGATATCCTTGAAATGGTGGGGCACCTCCTCCCGGCTCACCCCATGCAAGCCAAACGTCCGAATCCCCGGGGAGTCGATCAAACCACCCCCCTCGGGAAAAGGATAGAGCCGGGCCACGGTGGTGGTATGGCGTCCCTTGCCGGTTTCGGGGTTAACCTCTCCCACTTTAATCGTATGGCACGCCTCCCAAAATGAAATGAGCGAAGACTTACCCACCCCGGAATGACCCACAAACACCGCAATATGCCCCCCCAAAGCCGCCTTTAGCTCATTCAACCCGCGTTTTTCCAGGGCCGAGACCTGAAAAAGGGCATATCCCATGCGTTGATAGGGCATAATCGCCACAGTCAAAGCCTCGGCATCGTGGGGCAGATCCACCTTGTTGACCACAATGATCGGAGATATCCCGGTCACCCCCGCCGCCACCAGATAACGATCCACCAATCCCGGGTTGAACTGATCCGCCGAGGTGATCACCACCATCCGCTCCACGTTGGCCGCCAAGGTCTGCAAGCGCTGATAGGCCGCTGGTCGCCGCAACACCGAACGCCGGGCATGCAAGGCTACCACCACTCCCTGGGACCGCTCCCCCCGCTGCCACACCACCCGATCCCCACACACCGGATTTTCCGGGACCGTCTCCCGTACCGCACAGCGAAAACGGGTTCCTTGGGCATCCGACACCTCCACGTTCAGCCCGTAGTGGGCAATCACCAGCCCCTCTTCCTCCTCTCCCAATTGGCCATCCAGAATCTGATCCAACTCTTGGGTGCGTTTTTCACTCAACCGATCCACCCGCTGCTGCTGAATTTTACGGATGCGTTCCCGTTGACGGTGGTTCAAGGATCGGGATGATTTTTTGCGTGGCATATGGGCGGTCGATTCCAGTAGATTGGAAGTGTCTTGATCTGGGAGTGTCGCTAAACCTTGGCCTGAAATAATTTCGACCAGGGGAACAAAGCTGCCAGCTTGGATCAGCTACGTCAAAGCCTCTTGGTTGCAGCCTTCATGAATCTTTTGCGCTCCCTCCTCTACGTCCCCGGCTCCAACCCCCGGGCACTGGGCAAACTCCCCGCTTTGGGAGCGGATGGGGCGATCCTGGATCTGGAAGATTCCGTCGCCCCGGATGCCAAAGCCCAAGCCCGATCCCATATTCTGACATCTCTCCAAAAAATCCCCCCGGAGCAGATGGTCCGCACCGTTCGCATCAACGCCATCGATACCCCCCTCTGGCAAAAGGATGTCGAAGGGGTTTTGCCCGGAAAACCCGATGCCATCGTGCTCTCCAAAGTGGATGGTATCGAAGCGATTGAACAATTGACAGCACACTTGGCCACACTGGAAACCCAAGTCGGGCACCCACACCCAACCCCCATTTGGGCCATGATTGAATCCCCTCGGGGGGTGCAAAACGCCCCGGCCATCGCCGACCATCCCCGAACGGCCTGCCTGGTGATGGGCACCTCTGATCTCACCTCGGCGTTGCGATTAAAACCCGGCATCAACCGCGCTCCCCTGCACTTTGCCCTGCAACAAACCATTCTCGCCGCCCGAGCCGCCGACATTCCGGTGGTGGATGGGGTGTTTGTGGATCTGAAAAATCCAGAAGGATTCGCCGCCCAGTGCCGGGAGGGAGCGACTCTGGGGTTTGACGGCAAAAGCGTGATTCACCCCAGTCAGGTGGAACCCGCCAATCTGGCCTTTCAGCCCACCCCTGAAGAGATCGACAAAGCCCGACGGGTGCTGGAAAGTTGGCAGGCAGCGCAAGCCAGGGGCGAAGAGATCTGCCTGATGGATGGCGAACTTTTAGAGCGTCTTCACGCCCGCCAGGCTGCACGCATCCTGGGTCTCGACACCGCTTTCCTGGATGGGTCGAGGAAATAAGATTGATTAATTTTGATTATTTTGCCATAAATCAAAAAAGATGAAAAAAATTTCCAACCAACACCCAATTTTGTCAAATTGTAACTATTTGCGCATATTCGACAAAAAAACTTGAAAAAAGAGACCACTTGAACCACTCATATAACAATGAAACTGCAAGGTAAAACCACCCTTCTCACCCTCTCCTTTTCAGGCGCGATGATCGCACTGCTGATCGCCGTAAGCCTCATTGCCTTTCGCCAATTTTCTCTGGCCACTGCCAAGGAGCATGTGCGGGCCTCCGCCGAAATAGTCCGGGTGAGCCTCACGGAGTCGATGATCAACGGCTCCATCGATCAACGGGAACAGTTTCTCACCCGCTTGGCCGAAGTGGACGGCCTGCTGGATGCCCGGGTATTACGCTCCAAAGAGGTCAACAACCAGTTTGGTGAAGGGTTGAGCCACGAAGTGGTGCAGGACGATCTGGAAAAAGAGGTTCTGGCGACGGGCATCCCCTATTTCGGCATGGTGCAGGAAGGCTCCAACCCGGTATTCCGCGGCACCATCCCCTTTGTGGCGCACAAGCGTGGCACCCCAAACTGTCTGGAGTGTCATGAAGTGGGCAACGGCACGGTTCTGGGGGCGATCACCATCCATCTCTCCATGGCCCCTCTCAAAACCCAGGCCCTCACCACCATCGCTCTGATGAGCCTGTTGGTGGTGGTTTTCAGCACCCTTTTTACGTTTTTTTTCCGCCGTCAGGTGACACCCGTCGTGGAAACCGCCGTGGAGATGCAAAAAGCGGTTTCCAGGGCCAAAGATGGTGATTTCAGTGGCCGAGTCATCCATCACAGCCAGGATGAAGTGGGCGAGATCGCCAGAGACTTGAATCGGCTGATGGAATATCTCCAGGAAAATCTGGGCAGCGTCAGCCGGGATGTGGCGAGATTGATTCAATACGAGCTCACCGGCAACACCAACCTGCTCACCTCCACCACCGAAATGGTCGATCTTCTGGTGGAAGTGGCCCAGTTCAAGCAATCCATCGAGGAAGACCAGTCCAAGCTTGAGGTCTACAACCGGATTGCCCGTATCATGCAGGACAAGTTCAGCATCCAAAACTATTCCATCTATGAGGTCGCCTCCAGCAAAAACCACATGAAGCCGATTCTGGTGGATGGTGAGGAAAACTCCCACTGCCGTTGGTGCAATCAGGCGATTCTCTATCAGGCTGGTGCCTGCCGTGCCCAACGCACCGGGCATGTGATCGACTCGGTGGAAAGCCCCCACATCTGCAATCAATTTTTAGCACCCCCGAATGACCCGCAAATCAAACACATCTGTCTGCCTGTTCTCCACTCGGGCATGGTGGGTTCGGTGGTACAGCTGGTAGTCTCTGAGGAGCATGCCCGGCTGGTGCAGTTGATGGTACCCTTTATCCAGATCTATCTGCGAGAATCCGCATCGGTAGTGGAAGCCAAACGGTTGATGGACACCCTGCGGGAGTCCGCCCTGCGGGATGCCCTCACCGGCCTGCACAATCGCCGCTTCCTGGAGGAGTATGTCGAAACCCTGGTCGCCACCACCAAGCGCAAGAAAAACAAACTCTCCATCCTGATGCTTGATCTGGACCATTTCAAACAGGTCAACGACACCTACGGCCACGACGCCGGGGATACGGTCCTCAAGGCCTTTGCGGGAACCTTGGGCCGCCAGGTGCGCACCTCGGATCTGGTGGTGCGCTATGGGGGAGAAGAGTTTTTGATCGTACTGCAAGAGGGGGAAGGCTATTCAGGCATCAAGATGGCCGAAAAAATCCGCCAGGCGGTAGAAGATCTGAAAATTCAGGTGCCGGGCGCCACCCTGGAAAAAACCGTTTCCATCGGCGTCGCCCGTTTTCCCTCGGACGGACCCGACTTTTGGGCCGTTCTCAAATTTGCCGACATCGCCCTCTATCAAGCCAAAGAGGAAGGGCGCAACCGGGTGGTCTCCTACGTCTCCGACACCAAGAAGGATTCCTGACGACCCCACTTGGTTCCTGATGACCCGGCTTGCTCCAGGTTTGGTTGCCAAGCTCAAGACCAATTCGCAAGATACGGTAAGCCCGAACGATGCGGTTCGCGTAGCTCACCCCATCCCACATATTCCCTATACGTTCACGTTGCCCAGAAGCCCAAACCCAACGGATGGTTCACGCTGACTTCAGGGCAACGGGGCCATTCCCGGATTTCCATCTTTGCCAGGATGAGCATGGCCTGAAATCAAGATCAGGCCATCTGCTTTTGTTCGGTCAAGCCGATAAAAATCGCCACCTCGATGCAGTTGTGGATATCCGCTTTGAGTTTTTTGGAAATCTCTTCAGCTGCGGTCTGTAACGCCTCCAGGGGCTGACCCGGCATAGGCGCCAGTCTGAGTTCCAGCTGCAACCCTTCCGGCAGATAGTGGGCGGTATATCCCGAAACCCCCATAAAATCCCCGCCACCATGGACCACCCGATAGATGCTCTCCTGCACCTCTTTGCGGTTGGGCAGATCCAGCACGCGCAAGCTCCCCCCCTTCTGATCATCCTCCACATCCACATGAACCAGCACCTCGTTGATGCCATCCACCTCATCAGTCAGGGTATTTTGCACCTTGTCGGCAATATGGTGGCCTTCGGAGACCGAGAGCAGGGGATTGACCACCACATGTACATCCACCAGGATATCCGGCCCCAAACGTCTCGCCTTCAAAAAATGGGCGGAGCGGACATCGGGAATGCTATCCACCAACTCACTGATCTTTTTGCGTACCTCTTCATCGATGGCCGAGGAAGAGTCGGTCAGCTCCTTGACCGCCTCCTGCAAAAATTCAAACCCCACTTTGGCTAGAATAAAAGAGACCGCAATGGCTGCTGCGGAATCAGCCAAAGGCCAGCCCAGCATCGCCCCGGCAATCCCCGCCAGGGCCGCGAGGGAAGAGATGGCATCGGAGCGATGGTGCCAGGCGTTGGCGATCAGGGCCTTGGCGTTCAGGCGCTCCCCCACTTTAATGGTGTATTGAAACAGCCCCTCCTTGCAGAGCAGGGAGAAAATCGCCGCCACAAGAGCGATCATCGTCGGCACTTCCAGGGTGGGCTCCTGCATGCGGTCCACCGCATCCAAAACAATCCCCAGGGAGACCCCCAGGAGCGCCACCGCGATAAAAAGCGTCGCCAGGGTTTCAAACTTGCCGTGACCATAGGGATGATCCTCATCCGCCTCCTCCCGGGCCATACGCATTCCCAAAAGCACCACCCCGTCAGAGACCAGATCCGAAGCGGAATGGATACCGTCGGCCAACATGGCGGCAGAGTGTCCCACGATACCGGCGACAATTTTGGCGATGGAAAGAATGACGTTGACCACCACCCCGATGAGGGTGGCTTTTTGGGCGGCTTGGTAGCGTTCTTCCTTGGTGATGGCGACAGCTTCACTCATTGATCGTTTCCTTTTTGAATCATTCCCAACCACTCCCTGGGAGCCAATTGGTCCAGGGAGAGCAGTGTGTGTCCATGGATGCGGCACCAGGAGGGGAGATCCCGGGTGATACCGGGGTCAGAAGCCCGCACCTGGAGAAGCTCTCCCGGCTTGAGAGTGGCCATGGCGGCTTCGGTACGTAAAATCGGCATGGGGCAGAGCAGGCGCCGGGCGTCCACCTCCTCGCTGATGACGGGGGGATGAGAAGGTTCCTTGGACACAATGTTGATCCGTTAAGTGAATGGTTGCCCGGTTTTGGATATCCCACCAGAGGGGTGGATCGCAAAACTCATCCAAGGATGAGATGTCGGCAGAAAAATCGGAGGGGCTCTACCCACGCCATTCACCACCTTTGTGACCCTTGGCTTATTCTTTGGTTCCCCAGGAAAACAGCAGCACCCCTAATCCAGCAGTCCCCGCCACCGGTCGGCTTCTTGGGATTCGTTCCGGGAGGTGCGATTAATAACAATCACCGTGCGCATCTCCTCTTCGCTTTCAGGCTCCCAGTCCAGGTGATAGCCGTTGCCCTCAACCAGCTCTGCAAGCTCCAAAAGCGCCATCAACATTTTGCGCTTCTTGTCATAAAATTCGGTTTCATAGATATGCCGAAGCCAGTCGTCCGCCACCCCATCGGCCAGCTGCTTCCAAAGCCAGGTCACCGGGGCGTCGTAGGTGGTGCCTTCCCACTGCTCCTCATCCACGGCAAAAAGATCCGCCTCATCCAGCCTGCCCAGGACAATCAGCACATCCCCTTCGGAGCGATCGGTCAACAGATGGGCTTCACCAAAGGTAAAAGGATCCTCCTGGCTATATTTTCTGAACCAGGCCGCCAATTTTTGGCATAAGGCATCGGGTTCCATGGGCGTTTTCCTAAGAATAAAGGTGAAAAGGTTTTAAGGGGTCACTGATTGATTGAGAGCTTCAGCACTAAGTAGTCGCTGCCGGAATCCGTCAAAACCAAGGACATCGATCCCCCTTAGACATACCATGACTCTTGCACTTCCATGGCGCTCATGGGAGCCACTTTATATATCTCCCGACCATCGGGGCCTTCCGCTGAAACCGCCACCTCGGGAAGGTCGCGCCCTTTGCCAAAGCGGGCTACCAGGCGACAAGCCAACTTAAGCCCCTCTTCCCCGGGCTCCCCTTCCACCAGAGCCAACGGACCGGGCATCCCTTGCACCTGAAGCAGCCAACGCCCTTTGCGAAAGCCGGAGAGAAAATTGTTTTCCGAACGGTCCCGCCCCACGATCACCTTATAGTCTGGAGAGGGACGCACATGGCGGCCCGCCTTCAGGAGGACAATATCATCCAGGGTGTAGCGTTTGGTACCTCGGCTGTCCCAAAGATCCTGAAGGCGGCGGGCATAGTTTTCGTCGGTGAGAAAGCAGCACCCCCCGGCAGGTGAGGGATACTCTTCGATACCCAAGTCAGCGGCCAGGGCCATCTGGGGCTTGCGGGAGCGGCCGGTGATGTGTTTCAGCCGGGCACGATCCACCCAACCCCGTTTTTCCGGCTCGGTTTCCGGCAGGGTCAGGGCCGTCAGGGGGCGCAGCAGCCAGCCGGTGACCCCCGCTTCCCGTTCGATCAGGGGCATGGTGTCCCGGCGCTGGCTCATGGGCCGCTCCCCCACCACCTCCCCGGTAAAGAGAAAATCAAACCCCATGGACTCTTTCATCTCCCAGGCCTTTTTGACCATGAAGATTTTACAATCCAGGCACGGGTTCAAGTTTTTACCATAGCCATATTTGGGGTTGGTAACGATCTCCACATAGACCTCGGAGATATCCACCATGTGGAGCTTGACGCCCAGCTGCTCGGCGGCATAGAGGGCGTCGTGGCGGGGCGGGGGTTTGCCGGGTTTGGGGTTGCGGATAGCCCCGGTGTGGGTCTGGATACAGAAGCCGGTGTGAAAGTTGACGCACTCCACTTCGATCCCCTGCTCCATGAGCAGGCGGGTGGCGAGGATGGAGTCCAGACCACCGGAAAGCAGCCCCAGGGCGCGATAGGTTTTTTTCGGGGAGGCTGTCTCACCCGGGCTGTTTTCAGCAAGTGCCGCTGATTCGGAATTTTCAACAGAAGCCGCCGATTCCAGGATCGTCCCCTCCTTGGGACTCTCTGCGGATTTGGGGGCTGTTTCAAAGATCGTTGGGTCGCTCATACCATTCCCTGGTTTGGAGGAAAATCAATTACCATTACATCAATCCTGCTGCTTGGAAAGCAGGCGTGCCGCTTCCAGAGCGTGATAGGTGAGAATCAGGTCGGCGCCAGCCCGTTTGAAGCTGGTCAGGGTTTCCAGCACCACCCGCTCCTCGTCGATCCAGCCTTTTTCGGCGGCAGCCTTGACCATGGCATACTCCCCGCTGACGTTGTAGACCGCCAGGGGCAGGTCGAAATGGTCTCTCACCTCCCGGATGATATCCATATAGCTCAAACCCGGTTTGACCATCAGCATATCCGCCCCCTGGGCCACATCCAGAGCCGCTTCCCGCAGGGCCTCCCGGCGATTGGCGGGATCCATCTGGTAGCTGCGGCGATCCCCAAAGCTGGGGGTATTATCCGCTGCATCCCGGAAAGGACCATAATAGGCGGAGGCATATTTGACCGCATAGGAGAGGATGGGAATATCCTGGTAGCCCGCCTGGTCCAGGGCGGCTCGGATGGCTCCCACCATGCCGTCCATCATCCCTGAAGGGGCGACCATATCCACCCCTGCCTCGGCCTGGGTCACGGCGGCCTGACCCAAAAGCTTCAAGGTGGCGTCGTTGTCCACATCCCCGTCCCGAATCACCCCACAGTGGGCGTGGTCGGTATATTCGCAAAAACAGGTATCGGCAATGACATAAAGATCCGGCAGTGCTGCCTTGATCCCCCGGATCGCCTGTTGAACAATTCCCTCAGAAGCCAGGGCATCACTGCCGGTGGCATCCTTGCCCTCGGGAATGCCAAACAGAATAATTCCCCCCAAGCCCATTTCCTGCGCTTCCCGGGCCAGAGGGATGGCCTGGTCTACGGAAAGTTGATATACTCCAGGCATGGATGTGACGGGATGGCGAATATTTTCCCCTGGCACGATAAAAAGGGGATAGATCAGATCCCGGGGTGTCAGGCGGGTTTCCCGGACCATTCGGCGGATGGCCGGGTTTTTTCGTAGCCGGCGGGGCCGGTTGATCATGACATCGGTGGACATGGGCGGCTGACCTCAAATTGGCTGATCGGGTGTTATTCGGAATGGTCCATGGTTATTCGGGATGGTCCATGGTCGAAACGCTGTTCCAAATGATTCATGAGCGGCATTGATTCGGCCATCCGGCCCATGGGATCATGCTTGAAAAAGGGGTTGTCATTCTGGTTACACGAAGTGTGGATTGGCAGGAAAACCTTGGATAGAGCCATTAAAAAAGCCCTTTCCACCCCCTGTCCCAACGCTTCATTTTCGGGATGCAAAAGATCTCATCCCTCCAAAATACAATATTGTCCCTTGGCAGGGTGGCGGACTCTACCATAACTTGGTATATCGTTCAATTCCGAGGGACTGTCGTCCCCCCATTTTTTTGGGAAGAACTCTTCAATGGTCCAACATATCGCAGATCGCTTGCGGGTAGTGGGGTGCTCCGATGTAGGCTTGGTGCGCACCTTGAACGAGGACAGTTTCCGAATCGACGAGGAGCTGGGCCTGCTGGTGGTGGCAGACGGCATGGGCGGACACGATGCTGGAGAAGTGGCCAGTGCCCAGGTGATCGACTCCATCCAGGAATCCCTGAACACCTTCATCGCTGAAAAAAAAGATCCGCCAGCTGCCCGAAACCAGCCCGCTGAGTGTGACGATGACGATGAAGAACCCACCCTGGACGATATTCCCAATCCCCTGGTAGATACCGTCTCGGCTGCGGTCAATCGGGCCAACTCCTCCATCAATAACGCCAACTGGGAAAAAGGCTATCCCGAAGGCATGGGCATGGGCACCACGGTGGTGGGGCTCTGGTTTCCGGAGTTTTCCGAGACCCAGGTGGTCTTTCACGTAGGCGACAGCCGCTTCTACCTCTATCGGCAAAAGCGTCTGTTGCAGGTCACCCAGGACCACTCCATGTATCAGCAGTGGATCAATTTTGGTGGCAAAGGTCGCCCCCCCGCCCAAAACATTCTGTTGCAGGCCATGGGCCCCGCCCAAAAGGTCCGCCCGGATGTACGTTTTCAGGATCTTCTCAAAGGGGATGTGGTGCTGCTCTGTTCCGACGGCCTGAGCGGCATGATAGATGATAAAAAAATCGGAGAAATTCTCTCCAAGGTCACTGCCGACAATCTCGATGCCAGCATTGATCTACTGATCAAGGCGGCCAGAGAGGCCGGCGGCAAAGACAATATTACAGCGATTTTGGGATTTTCGGTCAAATAAGCCGAATTTTTCAGTTTCAGTTTTTGGATCCCGGCATAGTCTCTCACTATGCGGGGGCAATCGGAGGAATCCAATGAGAGAGCAGACCCAACTGTCCATCATGTTTGCGGATATAGCTGGCAGCACCAAGCTTTACGAAACCATCGGTGATGCCAGAGCCCGGGAGGTCACCTCCCAGTGTATCCAGCTGATGAGCCGAATTACCCAGGAGTGCCAGGGGCAGGTCATCAAAACCATCGGCGACGAGGTGATGTGCACCTTCCCCAGCGCTGATCTGGCAGGTGACGCTGCGGTGCGCATGCAGGAGGATGTGGAGTCCCAGGCTGAAGATATGGGCATTGCCCTGGCCATCCGGGTGGGATTTCACTTCGGTGATGTCATCAAGGAAGGGGGAGATGTCTTTGGTGACGCGGTCAATCTGGCCGCCCGCATGGCTGCCCAGGCCAAAGCCGACCAGATCATCACCACCGGGGAGACCCTGGAGCGGATGAACCCCATGCATCGGGGCAGCAGCCGGGTGTTGATCACCACCACGGTCAAAGGCAAAGCCAAGCCGGTACAAATTTGCGAAATCACCTGGGGTGAGGAAGATGACCTGACGGTGATGGGCGGGGGGCTTACTGCCGCTGACTTGGCCGCCCCCAAGGTGAGCGCGACCATTCAGTTCCAGGGACAATCCATCGAAGTGGAGGAAAGCATGCCCTCCATTACCCTGGGCCGGGGCAAGAAAAACAACTTTATCGTCCCCGACTCCATGGCCTCCCGGCTCCACACCAAAGTGGAATATCGCCGGGGCCGGATTTTTGTGGTGGATCAATCCACCAACGGCACCTATGTGATCTCCGAAGAGGGTGAAAAAAGCTTCATCCACCGGGATGAACGGGTTTTGGAGGGGAACGGTGTCATTGGTTTGGGGCGGGAAGTGGGTATGAGCGATCCCCTGGGCGTTCTCTTCCGCTCCGCTGGCTGATCCACCCGGTCAGGGTAGATCCATCCAGAAGTACAGGATGGATCTATGACTTATACAGCCATTCCAACCAAAAATCAGACACACCCTCCCTTGAGACGTCATTCCCGCGAATGCGGGAATCCAGGGGAGGTAAAGTTTGCACCCAAAAGAAACTTTACCCCTTCAAGACGCCTGCCATGGGCTGAAAGTAACGCAGAATCTGGAAATATTCGTCCTGGACTTTCTGGATCCCCGCCTACGCGGGGATGACGCGTTAGAAGAGCCTGTCCCACCTTTGCATGGAACGACTATCGTCTTGATGGATGCCACTGCTGTTGATCACCCGATCCAGCACGGATGACACGGGTTGCCTGGCGTCTCTTGCCCAGCAGAACAACCGAGCGTTCCTGGGATGATCAGCCCCTCGATTGCCAATAATCCGCCAACGCCTGGAGCAGATCCTCGGCAGTGGGTTTTTCCGGCACCACCCTGGGGGTGAAGCCGAGCTTGGTCATCGCTTTGCCAGTGATAGCACTGATGGCAGCAAGGGTTGTGTTGGCCAGGGCCTCTTTTCCCGCTTCTGGCAACACCTCGACAAAGGCCGCCACCGAGCGACTACTGAAAAAAGCCACCCCATCCACCTCTCCCCCCAGCAGCGCCTGCAACACCCCCTCTGGGATTTCCCGGATGGGCTCGGCCCGATAGCCCACCACCAGATCCACCTGTGCACCCCCCCCTTCCAGCTCCGAGATCAACTCTTCCCGGCCTTTTTCCGCCCGCAAAAAGAGAAACCGCCCCCCTCCCCCATTCCAATCCAGAATCGCCCGGGCCAACCGCTCCCCATCCATGGGACGGGAAGGGGTGGTGACCGGGAGTCCGGCTTTTTGGAGAATGCGTGCGGTCTTGGGACCCACGGCATAGAGGGGGGGCAGTGGTCTATCGATGGGTCGATGCTCTAAAAAAGCCCGGGCACCGTTGGCGCTGGTCAGAAGAATCCCCTGATAGCCGTTTAAATCAGCCATCACCCTTTTGAGGGGGTTGGGATCCCGGGGGGGCTCAATGGTCAGCGCCGGGGCCAGCAGGGCACGCCCCCCGCACGCTGCCACGGTTTTGGCTGTTTCCCCCCCTTCCGGCTGGGGCCGGGTGATGAGGAGGGTGCGGCCTGTGAGGTCGATCTGGCTGGGGGGGATCATCGGAGACATGACACCGCACCAACCTTAGGAAATCTCCGGCATGATTTCCGCCAGAATTTCCCGCCCTCCACCAGAAAGCAGCGCCTCCCCCAGCTGTTTACCCAGCACAACCGCAGCCTGATCGTCGGCCTGCCCTTCCCGCTCCAGGGTGACATAGCGCTTGCCATCCAGGCTCGCCACCCGCCCTACCAATTTCAGTCGGCCATCAGCCAGGGTGGCATAACCGGCGATGGGTACCTGACATCCCCCCTCCAGGGTCGCCAAAAAGCTCCGCTCCGCCAACACCCGAATGCGGGTTTCGGGGTGATCCAGGGGGGCGATCAATTTTTCCACCCGGGGGTCGTTCACCCGCAGCTCGATACCTACCGCCCCCTGGCCGTTGGCGGGAATCATGACGGTGGGATCGAGATATTCCTTCACATGTTCGGTCATCTCCAGGCGAATCACCCCGGCGGCGGCCAGAATGATGCCGTCAAACTCCCCCGCCACCAGCTTGCCGATGCGGGTGTTGACGTTGCCCCGCAAAGGAATCACCTGCAGATCCGGGCGCTGGTTTAACAGCTGGCTCTGGCGACGCAGGGAAGAGGAGCCCACCTTGGCCCCTTGGGGAAGGGCCTGGATGGAATCATGGGTGGTGGATAGAAACACATCCCTGGGATCCGCCCGTTCCAGAATCGGCCCCAGGGTCAAACCTTCGGGAAACTCCGCCGGGACATCTTTCATGGAGTGGACGGCAATATCGGCCCGGCCATCAAGCATCGCCTCTTCCAACTCCTTCACGAAGAGCCCCTTGCCCCCCACCTTGGCCAGAGGCACATCGAGAATTTTATCCCCCTTGGTTTTGATGATGACAAGCTCCACCGTCAGTTCCGGGTTCAATTCCAAAAGGCGGGATTTAACCCAGTTGGCCTGCCACAAGGCCAAGGCGCTGCCTCGGGTACCGATTCGCAAGGTTTCCATGTCATCCTCTCCAACAGATATAGGCACTTTGTCTCCAACAAGCCGCTTTAGGGAAGCTTGGGGGATGTTTGGCTGTTTAGGGAAAAGGCAAAAGGGGTTACACTGCCCCACTTTGTAGCAGGCAGGATAAGCCCAGGAGGGAGCCGGGGACAAGACCATGCGGGTTTTGGGTGTGGAATCAAGCTGTGATGAAACCGCTGCGGCGGTGGTGGAAGGGGATGGCACTCCAGGAGGGAAGATCCTCCTGCGCTCCAACGTGGTCCACGCCCAGGTGTCGATTCATGCGGAGTATGGCGGGGTGGTGCCGGAGCTGGCCAGCCGGGCGCACATCCAAAACATCCACCCGGTGGTGACCCAAGCCCTGGCCGATGCCGGGATCACTCCCCAAGATCTCGACGGGGTGGCGGTTACTTGTGGCCCCGGGTTGGTGGGGGCGCTGTTGGTGGGGCTCTCTACAGCCAAGGGGTTGGCCATGGGGCTTGGCTGCCCGTTGATCGGCATCCACCATATGGAAGGGCATCTCATGAGCCCCTTTCTGCAAACCGGTGATGAGGCGGCGATGGGATTTCCTTTCGTGGCGTTGCTGGTTTCCGGGGGCCATACCACCCTTTTGCATGCGGCGGGTTTTGGACAATATCGTTTTTTGGGTCAGACCCGGGACGATGCCGTGGGGGAGGCGTTTGACAAGGGTGCGCGGATGTTGGGCCTGGGTTATCCCGGGGGGCCGCAGATTGCCGGGTTAGCCCGGGGGGGGGATGTGGCGGCGGTGCGTTTTCCCAGGGTGCTGCTGGATAAAACCCGCTTTGATTTTTCCTTTTCCGGGCTCAAAACCTCCCTGCGCTCCCATGTTTTGAAGGATGAAGAAAATCTCCGGAGTGAACAGCGGCGGCGGGATGTGGCGGCGAGCTATCAGGAAGCGATTGTGGACACCCTCATCTTCAAGGCGCTGGCGGCCTGTCGCGGGACTGGGTGTCAGCAGCTTTTGGTGGCTGGCGGGGTGGGGGCGAATCGACGCTTGCGGGATAAACTCCAAGTAGCGGCCACCAAGGAAGGGGTTCGGGTCTCCTTCCCCCCCCTGGATCTATGTACCGACAATGGTGCCATGATCGCTACGGCGGGTTTATGGCGTTTGGCCCGGGGGGAGCGAAGTGATAGGGTGTTGAATGCCCGACCCCGGTGGCCGGTGGCCGACATTTGCAGTTGAAGGTCTATCCGATCCCGTGAACGGCCTGATTCGGGGCTTGATGGCAGGGACTCGATAGCAAAAAAGGAAGTCAGGGAAACAATGAGTACATCCAGTGAAACCAACATGAATGGAGGGGGTGCCACCGCTGACAACCCCCGGGTTGCGGTGATTGGCGCGGGATCGTGGGGGACGGCCCTGGCGAGCGTTTTGGCCAGCAAATGTCCGACGGTGACCCTCTGGTGTCTGGAGCAGGAGGTGGCGGACGGAATCAACCAGACCCACAAAAATCCGGTCTATATTTCCGACCTGCCCCTGCCGGAAAACATCCAGGCCGAGACCGATCTGGAAAAGGTCGCTTCCAGCCACGATATTTTGGTGATGGTGATTCCCACCCAGTTTACCCGGGGGGTGCTGCAAAAAATTGCCCCGTTGGTGGGTCCGGAGGTGATATTGGTGTCCGCCTCCAAGGGGGTCGAGGTGGCGACACTCACGCTGATTTCCCAAATTTATGAGGAAGTGTTAGGCCCGGAACGGGGTTTGGGCACCTGCTATCTTTCCGGCCCCTCTTTTGCCCGGGAGGTGATTTTGCGCCATCCCACGGCGGTGGCCATTGCCGGGCAGAATATCGCTCGGGTGAAGCAAATCCAGGCGCTTTTTTCAACCCCCTTTTTCCGCACCTACAGCACCGAGGATGTGGTGGGGGTGGAGTTGGGCGGGGCGCTTAAAAATGTCATTGCCCTGGCTGCCGGCATCAGCGATGGCTTGGGGTTGGGTTCCAGCGCCCGGGCGGCGCTCATCACCCGGGGGTTGAGTGAAATCATTCGCTTGGGGGTTCGCTTGGGAGCGTGTCCTGAGACTTTTTCGGGGCTATCGGGGTTGGGGGATCTGCTCCTGACCGCCACGACCGACCTCAGCCGCAACCGCACCGTGGGAAAGCGTTTGGGTAAGGGGGAGAGCCTGGAGGAGATTCAGAAGGGCTCCCGGGAGGTGGCGGAGGGGGTCAAAACCACCTACAGTGTGCACCATCTAGCCCAAAAGCTGGGGGTGGAGATGCCGATTACGGCGGCGGTCTATGCCATTGTCCACGAGGGCCGCACCCCCAAATCGGTGGTGACGGAGTTGATGGAGCGGGATTTGAAACCGGAAAATGAGATATAATCGATTATTGCGTCCAGCCATGGATCAACAGGGCTGATATTTGTGCGATAGCGTGAAAGGGTGGCAGTGATGGAGATCAAAGAGCTGGTCAAAGACAAACTCGCCAGGCACAACAACCGCAAAACCCGCGACCGGTTTCGCCGCATCGGCCTGCTTTTGATTCCCAGTGCACCGGAGGTGGTGGATGAGTTGTTGGACGAATTGGAAAAAGAGGCGGAGTTGAGCGAGTTTTTTGCCGATCAAAATTTCCGCCCCAAGCTGCGCGAAGCGATCATTCTCTGGCTGGAGGCGCTCTTTACGGAAAAGAACGATGTCGCTATCGAAGCATTTATTGATCGGCAGATTGAAGTAGGCCGCAAGCATGCCGACAAGCAGGTCAATATTCTCTATATCCACCATGGGGCGTCGATTTTAAAGCGGGAGCTGAATGATCGCTTGCGGAAAAACTCCAAGGGCAAGAAGGGATTTCTCAAGTCGTTGCAGATTATCGACGAACTTTTTGACGTGGTGCTCTCTCTGGTTTCCATCAGCTATATCGATTTTTCCAAGGACACCACCACCACCACTTTTTGATTGATTTTGCTCCAGCCCCCTCCCCTATTCACTCAGTGGATGGCGCTTTTGGTATCCACCAACACCGCTTCCACCTGCTCCCCCAGCAGGATGATGGTGCCGGTGCGGGGGGTGGGATGGTTGAGAATATAGTTGAATTCATAAATCCGCCGCACCCGCAGCTGTCCTCCGGGGTCTCGCTTCAGCCGTAGATGGGTGATGGCGACGGTATCGTCCAGCAGCTCCGCTTCCATCTCCTGGCAGGTTCCTTTCGCCACCCTCAAAGCCCGCTCCCTGGCTTTCATGCTGAAATACCAGTAGATCCCAATCAAAATGATGATGGCGAGGGGAATGTTGGTGTCCATGGATGTCGATTCCCCGTTTTAAAGGTTGAGCCCGCCAAAAACCGCTACCAAGCCCCATCTTAGCCCATTCCCCCCCACCCCACCATTGCCCTTGCCCCCCCGATGGACCAGATCCCGCTTGCCAGGGAAGACAAACAACTCTATATTTTATTTTGGCTCCTTTTAAATCATGTCTAATCCCGACTGCCATGAAAATACGCTGGATATCCACCGACGAATCCATCGCCAAGGGGGAACCCACCGTTCTCGCCATCGTCGAGACGTTGCTGGCGATCTGCGCCTACTGGTGGATCGCGTGGTATTACGACACCCACTATCACCTCCTCATCTCCATCACCATCGCCCCCCTACTCCTCCTCCGCTCCAAGGAATCCACTGAGAAGGGGGTGGCGTGGTTCGTCGCCTACTACAACGATGAAACCAAAATATCCCCACAAGAAACCCGAGTTAAATTATGAGTCCCCCGAAAAAAGTCCGTTCAAGCTTGATAGCATTCCCA